>NZ_JBFUJG010000121.1:0-15327 GCF_056401495.1 Mucilaginibacter sp. P4_E8 | reverse complement strand
GGCTATGTTTAACCCTACGCCATTGCCGCCACCTTTGTTATAAAAATCGAGTACCCCTTCCAGCGTCGGGAATGCGCCATTGTGCATGTAAGGACCCGTTTTCTGCGCATTTCTTACGGTTGGGGTTTTAAAAGCCTGTTTGTAATAGTGTATTCGGTAAAGATCATAGCGGCCCATATCTGTATCATATTCAGGCGCCTTTAAATTATCGGTTTTGGTAGTACCTAAAATTTCCAGTTCTGAAATATCGTATAATGGCGGTATAAGCGAATTAAAATAAGGCACGAAATGACAGGTGCCGCATTGAGCCTTCCCCATGAAAAGATTAAATCCCTTTACCTGGGTCGGCGTCATGGCCTGCTTATCGCCGCTGATATAATGATCAAAGGGAGAATTTAAAGGGTTCAAGCCAGCTACAAAGGCGGCTATGGCTGTGGCTATATCATCAATGTGCTGTTCCTCTGTTTTTTCTCCGGGGAAAAGGGTTTTAAACGTTTTCTGATATTGGGAGTTTTGTACTATATTTTTATAAAGCAATTCTTTGCTCCCTCCCATTTCCAGCGGATTAAAAACCACATTTTTCACCTGCTCAACCAAATTCCGGGAGCGGCCATCCCAAAACTGAAAGTGCTGCCTGCCCGCGTATAAAAGCGTAGGGGTGTTTCTTTTAAGAATGGTATCTTTTATGATCGAAGCACTTTTGATCATACCATCGGTAAAATATTTTTCAGGCTGATGGCATGTAGCACAGCTCACCTTTAAATTACCGGAAAGCGTTTTATCAAAAAACAGTTTTTTACCCAAAACAGCCAGCTGCTGCTTACGAGATGCCGGTATGGAATCCCATGTTTTGAGAAAATCGCGGCTGAATAGGTTGGATGCATCATAATTAAGAAAGGCAGACGTATTTAACTCAAGCTTTTGCGTTTTGATAAAAACACCCAGCTGTTGTTGCATTGGAAGCGCGTACTTTTGCAAATATTCCATCCGGTTAAATGAATCAAATTGCTGGTGAGCTTCAAGATACTGAATGGATGTTTTAAGGGTTTGCGCTAAAATTTCACTTTTGCTATAGTCATGTTTAAAATATGGCTGTAACACTTCATTCATAACCTTACTGGTTTCCAGTGTTTCAGTAATACCTGTTTTTAACAATGGCGCATCGTAACCACTAATGTATAAGGTAATGACCCTGATCAGCTCCATTCTTATACTTTCCAAAACCTGGGCATCACTGGCTTTGAACCGGTATAGCAATGAAGGCAGATCCTTTACTGAAGTGAACAATGCGTCGGCCTGAGCCAATAATTCTGATTTATGCGCCGGTACGTCATTTTCAAATAGTAAAGCCTCTATTTGCTGGAGGCCCATTGGTTCTACCAGTTCCAGTTCCGGCTCCTCCACTTCAAATTTGGGTGCTGCATTGTACATCTTTGTTTCGCTCGGGAAAAAATAGGACGTAAAAAAGGCTATGCTTTTGTAATGCAGCCGGCAATTTTTAAGGCAGTTACGGGCATGTAAAACACTCAGGGAGTCCTTATCAATTAATTTTATCGCGGTGTACAGCTCTTCTGCCGATGAAGTAAACGTATCGGCATTTTTACTAAAAACACTTACCGTATTTGCCGCTCCTATATCATCATTGCTGAAAGAAGTAACCGATAAAAGAATGATAAGTCCTGCAAAGGCACTGAAAAAAAATATAGCCTTTTGTTTCATTATTTATTGCTCATAACTGATAAAAGGAGGACCCATAGCCCTCCTTTTACTGTTTATATTAATATACATTGAGTTTTACACCCAAAGTAGCGGTAGCCCCGGTATACAGCGCCGAATACGTGTATTGATCCTGGTACTGATACCTTCTTTGTGCCTGGTTCAGCAGGTTATTTCCTGATGCGTAAATAACGATCTTAGGAGTCAGAAAGAAGTTGATATTGGCATCAAGGTAATTCACCTGGTCATAGTAAACGTCATTTTTATCGATACTGCCCAAAATAGTCACAAAGGCCGAAGTGTGGTTATAGGATATCCTGGCGTTAAATCTTTTCACTTCATAAGCCAATGACAGGTTTAATATATCCTTTGCAGTTCCAGGCAATTTAGGTTCGTTCTTTTTAACAAAAATAAAGTTATGTGTATAATTGCTGTATATGCTCAGGTTGTTAAACGGTCTGGGAAGGAAATTAAGGCTTCGTTGAAAGGCCAGTTCTATTCCAAGCAAGTTGGCTACGCCCCCGTTGCCTGGTCTAACCCTTTCAAGTGCCCCGTTCTCCGCAGCTAATTTATCATAATTATCTTTATAATCCGCTATAGAAGCCGGGTCAGCACCCTGGTCAAGCAATGATTGCGGACTTTGGACAGAGCCCTTGATATCATTAAACAATACGTTATCCCTCAGATCGACACGGTAATTTTTAATGTTCTTAAAATAAAGCCCTGCCGAAATCAAACCCGCGTTTCCGGTATAATAYTCCCCCATCAGATCAAAATTCTGGGATGTGGTAGGTTTAATTTCAGCGTTCCCCTCGCTTACTTCCTGATCTTCTATGTTCACACTTCTATAAGGGGAAATATCTTTATAGTTTGGCCGCGATATGGTGCTGGTATAGGCAAACCTGAATACTTTATCTTTTGACGGCGTATACTTTATCAAAAAAGCCGGCATATAATTAACAAACGCCTTATCTGTCACTACTTTTGAAGGTATACTGTTCAGGTCTTCGTTATAATTGTACCCGGCGTAGCGTACCGTACTTCTTTCTACCCGTCCGCCCAATATCATTGATAATTTATCGCCAAAATTCTGGGTGCTCATTAAATAAGCCGCAGAAACACCCTCGTCGCCGTTGTAATTACTTGCCAATACATCCTGTTGCACCTCTTTTACAATGAAATCTTTTGTATCGCCAAAATAATTGGTGTTCAGGTGCGATACCCATTCAGAACTGGCCGCACTACCTACGTTATATTGAGCATCGCCAAGGTGCAGTGATTTACTAATATTATTCAGGTTATTACCAAAACCACTCCAAAAAGGTGTCCACCCCAGGTAGTCTCTCACGTTCACTGGTTCACCCGCCGCTACCTTCGCATCATATTCCGCTTTCAAAGCCGGATCTATAGCGGGCAGCCAGGTTACTTTAGCCAGTGTTTCATTTGCTTTGTTTAACCCCCGGTACTTCCCGCCAAATTTTAACGAGTTAGCAAATTTCCCGCTTGCTACCGGAACAGTAAGGTCCAATTGAGCCATGTATTGTTTCGTGGTGGCCCGGGCATCGGTTCCTGTAAAGTTATCCATATACCAGGTATCTATCGAATCGGCATGCGCCGATGGTCTTCCCTTCAGGTTACCCAGGATATTATCGATCTCAAACCCGTTATTCGCTTTAATAAATCTGGGGTTGGTATAATCCATCTGAACTGACTTTTCATTCTCACTTTCCAGCTCCAGTTCACGACGGTTGGGGGTATTCTGGACATTCTTCAGGTATGAGCCCTTCCAGTTTATTTTTACCCGTCCGATGATATGTTCGCCCTCCAGTCCAAAATTGATGATTTTTTGTTCAACATAAGCGGCATTACGGTCATTCAAGCCGCCTTCAATATGTCTTTCCAGTTCGGGCTGATATACGGGATGTAAAGGATCATTAGCCATGTTCGGGTAGTTTTGACCGGTTACATCATCCTTATAATCATTATCTTTATCTGTAATTTTCTTTTTCACACCTTCCCATCCGGCCGCTCTTTGCCAGTTTTTAGGATATCCCCCTCCAATATCATCTACTTTTAAGGTAGATATCTGCCGCCAGTCCTGGTAGTTATTGTAAATACCCGTAAACACAAGCGTGTTTTTGGGATTTATTTTAAGGTCAAGTCCAACGGTGTAACTTTGCCTGATCCGCTCCAGCTTGTTCTGCACCATATTTAAATATTTAGGCATAAAGTAGGTTTGCTGATTCACCCATTTCACATCCTCCCACTGGCTTTCATGGGACGAAGAACCTAAAAATTGACGGTAATAAGATGCCGATGCCATTACACCCAGTTTTTTTCCTTTCAGAAAACGGTCCCCGAAAACAAAGTTTCCATTGTAGGTAGGCCGCTGCACAATTTCACTGTAGCCAGAGCCCAGCGTAAAGGAGAGTAATCTGGTATAAGGCGCTTTCCTGGTGATCAGGTTCACCACGCCCCCTATCGCGTCACCATCCATATCGGGGGTGATAGCCTTGGTAACTTCTACGGTTTGTACCATATCCGCCGGTATGGCACTAATGCTCACAGACCGGTCATTGCCGGTACCGGCGATGCTGGTACCGTTGATATTGATCGTGCTTTTTGACGGATCGGTTCCGCGAATGCTGACCAGGGATGCCTCACCTTCATCAAGCTGTACATAGATGCCCGGTACCCTTTTCAAAGCATCGCCTATGTTAGGATCCGGGAAACGGCCTATCTGATCGGCAGAGATCACATTCACGATACGATCTGAATTTTTCTGCTGGTTAAGTGCTTTAAGCGTAGAACTCATCTGCCCGGAGACGACGACTTCAGAAAGATTGGAATGGGCAGCCAGTTTTAATTTAAAATCAATGCTTACCGTTTTTTTCTGCAGGGTAACGGTTTGCGTTAAGGTTTCATAACCAATATAAGCTACGGTGATATCATATTTACCATCAGGGATCCCTAATAATTTAAAGTTCCCGTTCTCGTCAGAAACGGTTGCTTTATGCAGATCCGATATTTTAACAGTGGCACCGGGCAGGGTCAAGCCACCTTCATCTACTATCCTTCCAGTGATCAGGCTCTGCGCTGAAAGCGCGGCAGGTAGCAGAAGCAATAGCATTATACTTAAGCAAAAATGTTTCATGTTTAATAAGGTGTTGGAGAAATTTGTGATTGGGCATTTGTTAAAACTCAAGCGCTTTGAATTGATTTTCCGGATAACGGGCCAAAGTTTAAAAGGAAATCCAAGGTGCACAAATCCCAGCCGTTACAAATCATGAACATGGCCATAAAAGCAGCGGACAAAACATATACGCTCTGCCAAATAACGTCATAAACAGCACATAACCAACTATTTAACTAAACAAAAAAAGCCATTAAGTTTTCGTTAACACATCATTATAAAATCCCGGGGTAACTGAATGTGCTTTTTTATAATTGCTGAATGAAACCAAGCAAAGTTTCTCCTTCGGTAAGTTGCAGCTTTTGGCGCAGCCGGTATTTGGAAGTCCTTAAGCTATCCTGCGAAATGCCGATCATCGTGGCGATATCGGCAGAACTCAGATTTATTTTCAAAAGGGCCAGCAGGCGAAGATCAGCGGAAGTTAAGAGATCCGAATACTTTTTCAAGCCGGCAAAGAAGTTTATGTGGACCTGTTCGAAAATAATCCGGAAATCGTTCCAGTTTTTATCCTGGTTACTGTTCACATTGATCAGGTTAACCAATTGTTTGATTTCCTTTCGCTGGTCTCGCTTATCACTTTTAATAATGGCGTTCAATTTAGATTTAAGGTCATCCAATAGTTGGTTTTTTTGAATGATATGCAGGGTATGACTGGTAAGCTCCTTGCTTTTAATATCCAATGCTTCGTGGAGTTTATTTTCCTGTAAAAGCTTATTTTGCAGTTCAATCTCCATGAGATTTTTTTGCGCCTCCAGAATTATCTTTTCATCCTGGCTTTTGAGCTTCTGTTTACTCAAAATACTGAATACCAATAAGATTAACAGCAGGCATATGGCGATCACGGCACCTGTAGAAATCAGCGTTAAATTCTTATCTGATTTTAGCTGGACTATTTCGTTGTCCTTTTGTTCTACTTCAAAAAGGGTTTGTAACAAATTGATCTGTTTACTGCTTTCCTCTTTAAAGGTTGCATGGTATATTTTGCTTGCTGCCTCACTATAAAAGTAGGCACTGTCTGAATTACCTAATAATTTATATGTTTGGGACAGATCATCACAGGCGCTCAATAACTGACGCTTGTTTTTCAATCCAACGGCCAGCTTTTTAGCCTGCATCGTAATTTCAATCGCATTTTTCAGCTTACCCGTCTTACGGTAAACATCTCCTATATTATTGATAATTGATATTTGCGCCAACTGGTTATGAGTTGCCTTATTAATGGCCAGCGCCCGGTTTAAATAAATGAAAGCTTTGTCATAACGTTGCGTATGCTCGTATATGGCGCCGATATTGTTATAAACCCTGGCTATCCCGCTACTGTCGCCAAGGCGATTATATATCTCAAGCGCCTTACTTTGGTATTGAAAGGCGATATCATAAGAATCTTTTTTCTGATAGAGCTGGCCAAGCAGGTTATAGGTTTGAGCAATGCCCTTATTATCCCGCTCCTCATTAAAAATTTTCAGCGCCGCCTGGTACATTAATAAAGCTTTTTCCTTGATCATAACAGAACTGTAGGTTTGTCCGATATTATTGGAATTTTGCGCTAAAAGAAGCTGGTCATGTTCTTTTCGGAATGTTTTATCTGCCTTAAAATAAAATACCAGCGCCTGGGAATAAGCGCCCTGATAATGTAATATCCTGCCCAGTTGCTGATAACAAATAGCCACTGAATGTTCATCTCCGGTATCCGAATATTTTTTCCGAAGCTGTTGTATCAGTAAAAACGCGGAATCGGGGTTAGTCAATATGAGTTTTTCTGTATGCAAGAGGGGATTTTCGGTGTTATCCACTGAGTTGGCATTTATCGCACCATTTATATTCGAAAACAGCATCACAAACCAGCATACCGCCGAGACCCTGGCGATGAAGAACCTATAGGACAGACGCATGTTCCATTATTAGTATTGGATTTATAATCATATGACGATAAAGATTCAGCATATTACGACCGATGTAATATGATATTGAAATTGCGCGGTTAATGTTGCCAAAGCCAATATCTCTGGTATACCATGATTAGCTATCTTATTTTAAACCGGCCAAATGTTACCGTAAAGCCACATGAATGCATTGTAGCCAGGCTATACAAAACAAAAGAAACATTTGAATATGATGTTAATGTTAAATTAATTTAAGCCTAACCATCAGTATTGCTGCTCATAGTGAAGATGGGCACAACTGGAGCATGCGTGCCCCATGCCACCGATGTGATTGAAAAAACATGACCTACCAATTATAGCAGCCACGGGCCGGATTACTCACGCGTATGTTCAGGTAATCGGTAAGGTTTTTACCGTAAAGGATATAGGAAGTATGGTTTAGGTCAACCGCAGGCACTGCACTACTAATCTGCCGCTTATTAGCTCTGGTAAAAAGATAAAAGCTTCAATGATTTAGTCCATTTATTATGCAGGTCCTCTTTTGTCTTTTTGATCTTGAAAATGGCTTAGCAACCATTTGCAAGCAATTTCCCATCTAAAAACTGTTTTGCACGCGGAACGTCACTTTCTTCTAAATGCTCAATTATAATCGGAATATTGGGGTAATTACGGCTTAAGCGTTTTAAATACAAATCGTAATTTAATGAACCGAGGCCCGGTGCCGGAAGATCAATTGCCCCTACCCCCCTCAATGCATGCGCCTCGCTGGCATCAATATCCGCCATTTGCACCCCATGCGCTGCAGCAGCACGTTTTACATCTTTAGCGTGTGATATTTTTATTCTATCAGACAAGGCATTGAAAATCTGGTTAAGTGTTTCATCCATTTGGTCAATATTATGCTCTTCAAAGTAATTTGTAGGATCCATTAATAAGCCCAAATGGGGGTCGTTTATATCTGCAAACAAGCGCAATGTTTCTTCAATTGAGCCAATTACATTATTTACATACGTTTCTACCAGGAAGGTTACACCATACTCTCTCGCATAATCAACTAATTCCTGGATCACTTTACGGCACTCCTGGTATCCTGCCTCCGTTTTATTTTTTGGATGATGTACCCAATCGCTATCCGGGTCGAATGTTCCTGATTCGCTGATAACATATGGCGAACCCAGTTCATTTGCAAAACGTATGATTTGTTTCAAGTAGTCCAGGTTCTTTTTTCGCTTTGCGGGATCGGGGTGTACCAGGTTGGTATAACCCGAAATACAGGAAATAGGTAAATTGTAATTCCTGAACGTATCACGTATTTTTTTGCATTTATCTGATGTAATCTGATCGATGGAAAGATCCATGTCTTTAAAAGATACATCTAACTGAACTGTATTGAACCCGAGTTCCCTAATTTTCCGGGCTGTTTCTTCTAATCCGTACGGAAAATAGCCCGTAAATATTCCAACTTGTATCATTGTTTATTGATTTAAGGTTAGCTTGCTGATAATATTTCTTCTATGGCTACTGCTCTATGTTCTTTGTAAGAAAGATAACAGGCATCAACCAATGCCATGGTTTTAAGGTTATCTTTTCCACCTATTTCCGGCTCTTTATCTTCTTCAATAGCGCAAAGCAACTGCGCCATAGGCCCCGCGAATGCATCGGGAAACCACACTTCATCCCACCGGGGCTTTATCCACTGCCCCTGGTTACCAATGATACTATAATCTAAAGTACTTGGCGTACGTTCAGGATAGGACGGCCACCCGATAGTGCCTTTAGCGAGGCCGTCGGTTCCTTCAACCCGCCAGTTTATATAGGTATCGTTTGCCGCACCTTCCCTGCCCGGACCGGTCCATATATCGTCCCATGAGGATGCCCTGAAACCATTAGCATACTCCAAAATATATAAAGCGATACCATCTTCGTGGTCAAAACTTTTCGCACAACGCGGATCCATGCTCACACTGGCAAATACCCGTTCGGGATCGCCAAACAGAAACCGGAAGGCATCTAAATGATGAATGCTCATGGTACGCAGTGTAGCCCAACCTAATGCCTTTTGCCAATCCATATAATGAGGGATAGCACGCATATCAATTGACGCAAATACCGGTGTTCCTAACAACCCCTGATCTAATAGCGATTTACAAGCCCGTATTGACTGATCGTAACGCATATTTTGGTTAATCCCAAGCTTTATGCCTGCATCAGCACACATTTTTACAATCTCTTTAGCTTGCTGCAAATTAACACCTAATGGCTTTTGCGCCAGTATACCTTTAATATGCTTTTGCTTAACTGCTTTACGTATCACTTCTATCTGTACATCGGGCGGTACGGCAATATCAATTACAGCAATTTCGGTATCACCTAATAGTTCATCATAAGTATCGTATACCTTTTTAATGGCATGCCTGTCGGCCACCGTCTGGCTGTTTGCCCGGTTCCTGGATGCAATGGCTACCGGATTAAAACCAGCCTGCCTGTAAGCAACAAGCTGGCAATCGGCCATAATAAAGCCCGAACCTATACACCCTATACCTAATTCTTTATTAACCGGAAGCCTTGGTAAATAATCCAGCTTAATATCTGTATTCATAGCTGGTTATCTATTTTACTTTTAGCGTAATTTCATTTTCTTTATTCAAAAAATCTGACTGGGCAGACAATCCCGTTGGGGCAGATTCCATTATCGCATTATCGGCCACCATGTTTACAGGCGTAATGCATGAGGTATTTTTTTCGCGGAATGGTTTATTATAACTTAAGTTATAAGCTGATATTAATGACCATCGTGKTTTATCTGATAAGTTAGCTTCAGACATGTGCAATAAATTGGGATGGAAAAATAACACATCACCTGCGTTTAATTCTACGTATATTTTTTCKCAAATTTTCAAAGCTTCTTCTACAAAAGGCATATCTGCTCCTTGCTGCTCGCCGGCAAACAAATGTTCAAACCGCCCCATTTTGTGCGATCCTTTAAGCACTTGTAAACAACCGTTCTCTTTATTGGCTTTTGTAAGCGCCAGCATCACACTTATCAAAGCATCGGGATATAAAAATCCGTTTTTGTACCAATAGCCATAATCCTGATGCCATTCCCATGCCCCGCCTACCTTAGGCTCTTTTTGCATTAGTTTGGAATGAAAATGGCAAACCTCCCCATCGCCCAGTAAAGATTGAACTGATCGTACCATTCTTTCGCTGCGTGTTAAAAGGCTAAAAGTATCATCGCCGGGTGTGAACCATAAAGTAAGTTTGGTACGCTTGCCCGCCTGATCGTTTAGGTCAAAAGCATTGTTGCGCAAAATATCATCATTGGTAGCAAGGTTATATAGCAGGTCAACTTCTGGCTGGCTAAGAAAATTTGGAATAATTAAATACCCGTCATTATCGTATTGAGCCTTTTGTGAGGCTTTTAAACTTTGGTAAGACATAATGATTTATAATTTGGTTAATCAAATTTTCACTTAATAATTCCATAATACAACAAGTATCTGTTCAAAAAAATAAACTTTTTCAACCTATTTAATTACTTGTAATTAAAATTTGGTATATATATTTATACTACCAATTATTAAACGGCCATTATATGCGTCCTCATATTCAAAAACTACCTTTGTCAGAGCAATCCTCTTTTCTTGCAGATAAGTTTATTACGCCTTACTTTGAAACGCCCTGGCATTATCATTCGGAATATGAACTGGTACTTATTATTAAAGGGAATGGAAAGCGCTTTGTAGGCAACCATGTTTCAGATTACGAAGAAGGTAGCCTAACTTTTTTAGGGCCCAATTTGCCCCACTTGTTCCGAAAAGAAAACAGTGCTGTCGATGGAGGATCTCTGGTAATTCATTTTAAAGAGGCATTTTTAGGGAACGAGTTTAAGACGATACCCGAAATGCAAAAAATAAAGCTGCTTTTCGAAAAATCAAAAATGGGCCTGCATATTAAAGGCAGCACACGGGATAAAATAAGCTTGCAAATGCACGGGATATTAAGGCAAAGGGGTATGGAAAGGTTAATTGCCCTTTTACAACTGCTCTCCTCTTTAGCTGATTCTACCGAATATGAATTATTATCGAACCCAGACGTAAGTGGCCAAAACGGAAAGGACAACGATAGACTGGATAAAGTTTTTGATTATGTAATGACCAACTTTACCAACAACATTCAGATCGAAGATGTAGCTAAAATAGCGAACATGAGCTACTCGGGGTTCTCCAGATATTTTAAAAACCGGACTAAAAAAACTTTCTCGCATTTTGTTAACGAGATACGTATTGGCAACGCGTGTAAATACTTAATGGAAGGAGATGCAAGCATAAGTACAGTTTGTTACCAAAGCGGTTTTAATAATTTAACTCATTTTACCGAGCAGTTTAAAAAAATCATTAAGCTTACCCCAAACCAGTTTAAAAAGCATAACAAGTTTTAGCTTTTAAAGCTTATTGCACTCATGCAGTTCTTTTATGGCGTTTAAGAATCCACCGTTAACATTTATTAACTTCGTAATTGCGAGCTATTAATAATCAAATGAAATATGGCGATAAGTGATTTGGAATTGGAAACGATTAAACCGGTTGCTGAACTTGCCGATTTCGTTGAAAGTTTCTGGATGATCCGGAGCCATTCTGCAGTCGAAAAGGAAATTGTGGTATTGCCTGACGGCAGGTTTGATATTATTTTTTCATATGCCGCGAACGAATCCTTTCACGCCACATTAAGGGGCTTAGATACCGAGGCAGATCAAACTGTCATTCCTGCTAAGATGGTCATGTTTGCTGTCAGTTTCAAATTATTGGCTATCGAATACTTGCTTCACATTAAAGTTGCTTCTGTATTAAATCACGGTTATCGCTTACCTGCTGATTTTTGGAGTGTTACTAATGATGACCTGAATGATTTTGAAACTTTCTGTCATAAGGTTTCTTTAACCATGCTCGCCCTGATCAAACCGGGGATTGACAGCAGGAAGAAAAAATTGTTTGATCTGATCTATGCTTCCAATGGTTCGCTGACGGTAAAGGAATTATCAGAAAAAGTTTTTTGGAGCAGCCGCCAGATCAACCGTTATTTTAATCAGCAGTTTGGTATTTCTTTAAAAGCATACTGCAATATTTTACGGTTCCGGGCATCATTGCAACAAATTAAAGCAGGTAAACTTTTTCCCGAACAAGATTTTGCAGATCAAACACATTTCATCAAAGCCGTTAAAAAATATTCAGGCGTAGTGCCCAAAGAATTATCCAAAAACCAAAACGACCGATTTATACTATTATCAACATTGCCAAAGAAATAGTTTTGCATCGTCAAAACAAATTCAACAGGCAAGATGATTCAGCATAAAGAAATCGCGATCATAGGTGGCGGCCCCGGCGGTTTAACCTTAGCACGCCTTTTACAACTAAAAGGAGCAAATGTAAAAGTATACGAAAGAGACATCAATGCAGCTGTAAGGGTGCAAGGCGGTGCTCTTGACCTGCATACTGAATCAGGTTTAGCAGCTTTAGCAAAAGCAGGTTTGATGAACGAATTCAAAGCACACTACCGGCCAGGTGCAGAATTGGTCAGGGTAGTCGACAATAAGGCCAAAATTTATTCTGACCAGCATATAGAAAGCAGCATCGAAAAATTCGGTGACAAAAATTACCGGCCCGAAATTGACAGAGGGTCACTACGGGAAATTTTATTAAATGCATTACAACCCGGCACGGTTGTTTGGGACAGTCATATCTTATCTATAGAACCCACACAGGATCAATGGAAAATATTTTTTCAGAATGGCAGTACTACCATTGCCGACATTGTAATTGGAGCAGACGGGGCGAACTCAAAGATCAGACCTTTTGTTACGGACATCAAGCCTTATTGGACCGGTATTACCATGTTGGAAGGCGTAATAAAAGAGTCGGCCCATACCGCGCCCGTTATTCACCAACTCCTGAAAGGCGGAAAAATATTTGCCTACGGAAATAATAAAACCTTAATTGTAAGTTCGAAAGGCGATGGTAGTTTAGGATTTGCTACCAGCCATAAATCCAACGAATTTTGGTTTAAAGAAAGCGGTATAGATTTTAAGGACAATAAACAAGTATTGGCCTGGTTTAAAAAAGAATTTTCTGATTGGAGCGAGGTGTGGTGGGAATTATTTGAGTGTGAAAAAACACTTTTCATTCCACGACCACAATACTGTATGCCTTTAAATCAAAAATGGGAAGCAAAACCTAACATCACGCTTATTGGCGATGCAGCACATTGGATGCCGCCATTTGCCGGCGAAGGTGTAAATATGGCCATGTTAGATGCATTGCAGTTAAGTGAAGCGCTCACCGATCCCGCATTGACCGACATACAAATAGGCATAGCAAATTATGAAAAGCAAATGTTTGCCAGGTTCGCCAAAATTGGTCAGGCTACTTTATTCAATACTGAATGGATGCACCAGCCTGGCGCATTGAACGAAATGCTGACGATGTTCAGCAAAAATAAACTGAAACAGGGCCTATTTATAGCCTGGTATTTTGTCCGCGTCACTTTCATCCCGTTCATCCGCAAAGCAGTTGGGCTTGCACCAAACCAAAAGGTATTGACCTAAAAATTGAGGAATGCAACATATGTATAAATAAAATGCAGCCCATTTGCTGCATTTTATTTATACAAGTAAGCCTACTTGCTTCTTTTAAATTGTTGTACCTCAATTTTAAGTTCATCGATCTGTGCCTGTTGTTCTTTTATAGCACCAACCAATAGCGGCACCAATTTATCCAGGTCTACTTCGGATGTGGTAATTGTACGCTGACTACCCTTGCCTGCTGTATACCAGTTATGGCGATTACTCACAGCCGAAGGAACTATTAGCTTTGCATCATGAGCAATAAAACCAAAATGCTTACCGGCAGGTAAATTAAGCTGTTTGTATCGGCCACGGTTATACTCATAACTAATGGGCTGCAATTTGGTAATATAATCGAGCGAATTGGCTACCGGTGCAGTGTTGATTTTGATGCTGCTATCACTTACCTGCTGGGCAAACGTAATAGCACTAAAAGTGATGAACAATATAAATGATAATATGAATTGAACAGAAAATTTCATGGTTTATAGATTTAATTTTAGATAATATTTTACCTGCATGCTTAAAGCAGGGTGTGTTTAACAATAAAATAAATTAAACCGTATAATTGGGCGGAGGAGTTGGTACGGGTGAGATCCAGGCTAAATGATGGCTGCTTTTTTCGTCCGGATAACTGATGGCTTTACAATACATATGCAGTTGCGGAAATGCCAGATCCTGATGGATAGCCCAAAACTCTTTCAGGTTACTTCCTTTGTTTTCGTTTCTTTCCGCTGCATCTTCATCATCGCTAACCGGACTGCAATCGCTTTGGCAAATGTTAGTTTTTATCAAAACCGAGGTAATAGACACACCCGTACTTTCCAGTATTGAAAATATGCATATAAAAACCAGTATGTATTTTAACCAGGCGAACTTCATGATAAATATTACTATGCAAACATAGTAAATTCAAATTTAAGACCAAGAGATTTAATAAACAGCTTAATTGATTTCATGGTCTATCAATTAAGTACACTCCTACCAGTGATAAATTGGATTGCCACACTGAGTTTATCCAGGTTGCTTATTGAAAACTACTCACTTAGCAAATGAACAGAGACTTCTATGAATAATTTAAACCAAAATTCTACATTTGCTCCCTTTAAAAATATAACTATGGAAAATTTTCAAAAATTAAAGGAAGTAATTGCTGCAATTGAAGTGGACGCAGCAAGTTTTTATGACAAGGGAAATAAAGCAGCCGGAACGCGTCTGCGCAATGCTATGCAACAATTAAAAGTATTAGCTACGGATATTCGTAAAGAAGTAACCGAGAAAAAGAACGCTCAATAATTAGCACTTAAGAACTGTTTTTGGGAAAGGTCAGGCCACTATTGGTCGGGCCTTTTTTGTTTCAAACTTAACCAGCTAATCCATTATGACTCTAATGCACCGTATAAGCACTGGTGTTCACACAAAGTGTTGTATAGTTCATAATATGCGCAATTTTATACAGGATGTTACATTTTCAGCACAAGATTTTATTTTTAAATGCCACGGCCTAATACTTGAAGTAATCGGGCTATAACGCTGATACTGTGTATTAAAATGAACAAGAACTATAACCTTTTCATATCTCAGTTGAATATATTCTTTTCCCTTCTTCTAAAGATTCAGGAAGAGCATTGGTATTGGTTTAACTCTCGCCATGGCGTGTATAAATCGCAGGAGCATGACCTCATCACCAATCACATTGAGCTTACTTTCATTGACTCACAGACCGTGGTATTTAAGATTCAGGAGAACTCGGAAATGCCACATAATATCAGGGAGGAATGTATGCTTGCGTACGAATGGATATTTAGTGTTGATTAAATTTCTCATTGTGGGAATTATTTGAAGTACTTTGCTCTTGACACTGTAATTTAGATTAGGAGTCAATTTGTTGAGCAGAGCAAATCGGTGCTCTAAAG
>NZ_JBFUJG010000120.1:0-15671 GCF_056401495.1 Mucilaginibacter sp. P4_E8 | reverse complement strand
CATTACTGCTTCCGGCTTTTACCAAAGTATTATCTATCAAAAATTATGCTACATCAATCACGATTTTACCTTCTCTGGCTCCGTTTGCGACATCCTTATAGGCGTCCATGGTTTTCTCTAAAGGGAAGATCTTAGGTGATACCTGCGGAAATAACTCACCGTTTTCAACCATCTCAGTGGCAAACCTTAGAATTTCACCGTGATGAGCCCTGTCTGTTTTTGATAATATCGGATGTAGTGTAAAGACACCGGAATAGGTGGCACCTTTGAATGACAATGGAGCGAGGCTATGGTTTCCCCATCCTAAAATACTGATAACATGTCCGGTATAGCGCTTAACAGCCTTAAACGAATTGTCCAGAACAGGACCACCAACATTATCCATTACAATATCAAACCCCTTCCCATCGGTATATTCCGCAACATATTCCTCCAACGGGGTCTGGCGATCTATTGGTGTTGCTCCGTAACTTTTAATTAAATCGAATTTGTCTGCGCTAACAGTAGCATACACCTCAGCGCCACGCGCTTTGGCAATTTGTACAGCCAGGTGACCAACACCGCCGCTGCCGCCATGGATCAGCACTTTTTGTCCGACATGAACATTTGCCCTGTCTACTATTCCTTCCCAGGCGGTAATAAAAATAAGGGGTAAAGCCGCGCTATCATGAAAAGAAAGATTTTTAGGTTTGAGTGCTAATAGATTTGCGTTGGCTGCTACATATTCGGCCAAAGAACCGGGATTGCCGCCAACACCGCCGATCATTCCATACACTTCATCTCCTTTTTTGAAATCTGTTACACCCTCGCCAATGGATTCAATCACACCACTAACATCGATCCCGATAATAGCTGGTAATTTGGTTTGGGCATGTGCTGCCTGGCCTACCATTATTTTAAGGTCCAACGGGTTTAATCCACTGGATTTTACTTTTATCAGAACCTCGCCGGGTCCGGCTATAGGGTTTGGCACGGTTTCCAATTGTAACGGTTCACTATAAGAATTTAATACTAAAGCTTTCATTATTTATCTTTTTAATTAACACAAATGTCTGGGTAAAACATTGCGGAATCAGGTACTTTGAAGAGTAAATTTTGTACAATTCGGTCAACCATGCCTGGCAATTCCATGATGGAAACAAAGCTAAATTTCTGATAAGCTATTATAAGATTCGGGGCCAAAATATTTGTTGATCCCCAGTTTTCGCATCCTTGATTTTAGGGTAGAGCCATTAATGTCAAGCAGTTCTGCTGCGCCGCCTGCGCCGTATATTTTCCAATTGCAATGCTCAAGGGCTTTGAGGATATGGTCGCGTTCATTTTCAGAAATGGTTTTAAACTGTTTATAAACACCTGATTTAGCTGGCGTAGAAACAGGCAAATCAATAGCTGTAATTCTTCCTGAGGGGGTAAATAGAACAGCTCGTTCTATTATATTTTCGAGTTCCCTGACATTTCCTGGCCAGCGGTAGTTTTGAAGTTCTTTCCGTATGGCTGGCGATAAACCGGTAATAGATTTTCCTTGTTTAGCCGCATAATAATCAATGAAATAATCAGACAATAACGAAATATCGTTATCCCTCATGCGGAGAGGAGGTAACGTAATTGGGAAAACACTTAGCCTGTAGTATAAATCCGTGCGGAAATTTCCAGAATCGATTTCGGTAAGCAAATCCTTATTGGTAGCTGCGATAATTCGTACATCGACTTTTTTCGGTTTACCGGCAATCGGTTCGATTTCACGCTCTTGTAATACTCTTAGAAACTTGACCTGGAGGTCAGGAGACATCTCACCAATTTCATCCAAAAATATGGTTCCGGAATCTGCAAGTTCGAACTTACCTGTTCTTTTGTCAACTGCTCCGGTGAATGCGCCTCGTTCATGGCCAAATAATTCCGACTCTATTAGATTAGCAGGTATGGCCGCACAGTTGACCACAATAAATGGCTTATTGAACCGGGGCGATATTTGGTGAATGAGCTTCGCAATTAGTTCCTTACCTGTTCCGCTTTCCCCTGTAATTAAAACCGTCGTATCCTCCGGCCCAACTATTTTTACTTTTTCAATGCTTTTTTCCATGGAAGCACTGTTGCCGATTAGACCCGGAAATTCCCCTTCAACCGCGTTGAAAGTGCCAACACCATTCGCTTTTTCAATTTTTGCAAAAATCCTGAATTTCTCCTTATGCCGGTATTGGGCTATTTCTAACATGGCAAGCACGTCTTTTTTGCGAAAAGGTTTAACCAAAAAACCATAAGGCATCGTATGTTTGGCCATTTCAATGATTTGCTTCTCCGGATTGCCTGAAAGAAATATAAACGGAATTTGACTCTTGTTCAGCACATTGGCCAGGTCAATGCCATTAAGGGCACCTTTTAGAAATATATCTAACAAGACAATATCCGGTTTTTCCTGCTCGATAATACGTACTGCCTCCGGCACAGATTTTGCAATGGGCAACACCCTGTAGCCTGCGCTCTTAAGCGCTATGCCAATGTTATTGGCTTCAATAAATTCGTCTTCAACTATTAAGATATTTGCCTTCATCTTTTACTCCATTTTCATGCGCTGGTTCATAGATATTTTGGTCAAACCATACAGTTATAATTGTACCCTGATGTGAGGAAATGGTTATCTCGCCATCCATCTCGCCGGCAAGCCCGTTCATTAAGCCCATTCCCAATGTGTTTTCTATTAGTTGATAACCTTCCGGCAAACCGATTCCATCATCTGAAATAGTTAATTTTACGCGGTTTCCGTACAGTTGCATATTGACCTGCACAATTCCAGGTCGATGATCAGGAAAAGCATGTTTGAGCGTATTCGTTAAAGCTTCGTTAATAATAAGGCCAACGGGCACCGCCTGGCTTACCTGCAGCTCCAAAGCCGTGACATCCAATTTAATATTGATATTCGATGGCGACCCAAAACTTTGAAACAGGTAACGAACAAATTCATTCAAATACCCTGCGACATCTACCAATCCTAAATCTTTTCTGCGATAAAGTTTTTTATGAATGAGAGACATCGCATAAACGCGGTGCTGGCTCATTTCAATAGCATTAAGAGCATCATCTTTTAGATAGGTTGCCTGGGATTCCAACAGGCTGAAAATCGTATGGAGATTGTTTTTAACACGATGATGTATTTCTTTCAGCAGCCATTGCCTTTCCCTGCTTATGCGGACAAGTAACCTTTCCTTTTCAGCGATAATGTCATTTTTTTCGATTAACTCCCTGTTTTTCTGCCTTACAATTCGGTAGCAAAAAAAGGCAAGCCCAACAACGCAGAAAATCAGCCAGCCGATCAAAAACTTATAAAAGGCAGGTAAAATAAAGGTGCCGGATATTTCCGATATGTTGGATTTATAGGCAGCAGCACGTAATCCCTGCATACTAAAAATCGTAACAAGAAATATGGTTGGAAATTTTTTGAAAATAAAATTACTTCCTTGGTTCACTGTTAAACACATCGCTAAAGACTATTAGGTCAATCAGTAAAAAACCCAATTGCCAATGGCAGAAAACACAATTAGCAATTGTAATTCCAGGCCATTTTATTATAAAATTACTAAAATTACTTACAATAATAATTTTTCTCCCGCAGGTAAAACAAAGCTCCGGTTACCAATCGTGTATTACGATGATGGATTTTTAGAAAATCGTTAAATATCACGATTGATAATTTCCTTATGAAGTATAACAGATTTGAAATCAATCAAATAACATAGGCACAAGAGTTGCGTAAGCAAAAAAAAATATCTTTCAATAATTCTTGCCTGACAGAAATGCRGGTGATTCAACTACGGAAAATAGTCTATGAATGACATTTATAAAAACTGGATACATGGGTTGGATTCCCAGGATTATCTCTCCGTATTTGCGGAACATTATTATAATCGTACGGAAGCTGATTTTGTACAATTGCTTACTGAACCGGGCTCTGAGAAAAGATTTAAAAATTGTTACACTTATTGCCGGAGTAGCGACTTTAGTTATTCAAACGCGTTGCAACATAAATCTTGCGTTGAAAATATGTTTCTTGATAATGATATCGAGTACACTGACTTTTACTATATAGATGGAGAACGGGCTCCAAGTACATTTTTGCAGGAGCTGGGGTATTGCCAGCTGTTTTTTATTCCGGTTATTCATGCGGATCAGCAGATTGCATTGCTGTGTATTTATTTTTCCCATGAAAACAGGCCAGACCCAGCATTACTTCAAAAGATAAGGGAAGAGTTTACGATGGTGCTGGATACCGTTATGAAGTTTAATGCCAAGCCTTGGGTATCTGGTATTTCAGTAAGTTTTACGCGCGAGCTTGCATTTGTCCGAACGAGAAAGCAACTTGCTGAATTACTGGAAACCCAATTAAAACCATTGATTGGGTTTAATTACTCCACCATACTTTTACTGGAAAGTGAATCGGCCGAGATAAATGATTTTTTTGAGGAATTGCATGTTAATATTCCTGATTATCCGTTTGTTTCCCATTTTCATCTGGATAAAGCATCACTTAACGACCAACTGATTCAACATACTTTTTTTTCAGATCAACTAATTGGGTTGGATTTTGAACAGTTTGATATTAATTCAAATGTCTTGCCATTATTGGTCAAGGATGAAAAAAGATTTTCCGATGTCATTATCTATAACCTGTATGGTGGGGCTGAAGTGATTGGTAAGTGGATCATGTTGTTTAATAAACTCCTTGATCCGCCAATCGACCAGGAGCTGTTGTTATTAACGGCTAATTTACTTACCCTGAGCGTTGGAAAGATCCTCTCATATGAGCGCTTAAGGATGATTGAATGCGAACGGGAGGATTTACGGTCGCTGGCAATGGATTTTTCTATCATTAACGAGAAGAAGGCCTTACTTAATATTTTTCATCAAAAATTATCGAAGCTTTTCGACTTTAATTATACGCTGATCTCCTTAATTAATGATGATGAAACTACCGTAAGTGCATTTTTGCGGGATACCAATTCACGTGCACGAAATCATCCACGATACCAGGAAGTGGTTGCCGGGAAATTCCCTATCGCAGATGGTGTACATAATAAGCTGCTACTATCCCACGAGCCAATTACGTTCGATCTGGACGCATTGAGGAAAAGAAATGATATGCCTGGCTATTTTCAAATCATGTATGAAAGTGGTATCAGAAGAGTATGTGCCGTTCACTTAATGATTCGTTCAAAAGTTATAGGCTTTTGGTGGCTTTGTTACATGGAAAATGGAAGTTTAACTTCCCAAAAAACAGACCTGATGAAGGCGGTTTCGGTACAGTTGTCAATCGCAGTTGACAATATCAAAACGAACGAGTTTAACAGAGAACGCGAATCAGAAACGGCAAATTTGTTTAAATTAAATTTCGGTTTGGCCAAAGTCCGAAACGGAGGCGATTTACAATCGGCTTTATGGCAAAATCTTTCTAAGCTGCTTGAATATGACGAAGTAACCATTATGGTTGTGGACGGTCAATTTGCTTATCGTACACTTATCGCAATCAGTAAAACAGATTCCCTAATCGGCCTGCACTATGAAGAAGGTTTTAAGCCAATGCTTCTGTCCCACACACTAAATACGGATGAGTTATCAATCCTGGATCTCAGCATGGTCCTGCGCAATACAGAAATGCCCGAACATCTAATTAAGGAATATGATCGGGGTATGCGCGAGAAAATATTTATAACGCTGCGTCTTGAGGAAAATATGAAAGCAATTATAGCGGTAAACTTGATCAAAAAAAACACGTTGAGTGATGATAAGTTAGGACTGATCAAGGCTGTATTTTACCAGATTGCTTTTTCTATTAATACGATTCTCGCTAACGAGAAAATCATTAAAAGACAAGCGGAGCGTGATTTACTATTATCATTAAATGCACATATCTCTGGGATCAAAACTAATGATGAACTTTTAAACTGTATCAGGCAGTATGTTCAGCCAACGCTCGGATGTGTGCAAACCTTATTAATGAAGGTTTGCGAAAATGAGCAGGAAGCAGTCGTACTTTTTCCCTCATCAGAACCGGAAAATAAATCAGGACAGAACCTCCCTGTAGTTATTCCTCATCGTTATTTTCTTAATGACGGTATTTTGAATGTAGCCTTGAATGCTTTGGAACCTGTCATTTTCAATCTTGACAAAACGGCCAATTCAGGACTTCCTCCGGCGTACCTTTTAATTCCGGAATTCCGAAATGCAAATTATTTAATGATTGCCAAGTTAACCAGGGAACAGAAAACCATTGGTTTTTGGCTCATTTTTTATCAAAATTCGCTTACCATTGACAATACGGAAAGAAACTTTATTAAAGGAATTGCAGGGCAATTATCACTGGCATTAACCAATATCGACTATGATAAACGTACAAAAAGGCAGGAACTGGAAAATGTTAATCTGTTCGATTTTACAGAACTCCTATCCAAAATTGGTCCTTCTGAATTATTCGCCACCGGCCTGGCTCAACAGTTTAAATCGCTCTTCAATATTCAGGCTTATGTGATTTACAGAATTGAAAATGGCTCTTCCCAAATTATACCTTATCTATGCAATGACTTTTCTTTGGCCGATTTGGAAAGAAAAACGTGGAATGATATATCAGCTGAGGGAACTTGTTTTCTTGAAGAGGTAATAAGGTGCACTAACCTGGTAACCTTTAACCCGAATAACAAAGATTGGCAAAGCAAAAACGAAGACTTATTCAAGCTTACAAAAGGCTATAAAAATAATAATTGCATTGGTTTCTCGTGGAAAACAGGAGAAAAGCCAGTTGCTGTGATTGTTTTTTGGACCACCATTAATACAGGAATTATGGAAAACTGTAATGTATGGAAATCCATCTGCACCCAATTGGGAATTGCTATTTCAAATATGTTTGCAAACCAACAATTAGAGGTACTTTCAACGCAATTGCAAACCGTTGATCCACTTGCCGATTTGGAAGAGGTTTTAATAAGTGAAGAAAATCCAATAAATCACCTCGATGCAAATTATATTATTGGTTCAAGTGAAGAGATGAAGAAAGCATACATGTTAGTTGGCGAGGTTGCATTAACCGACAGCACAGTTCTCATTCTCGGTGAAACAGGCACAGGCAAGGAGTTAATTGCGCGGGCAATCCATGAAAATTCTACCCGCAAATTAAAACCGATGATTAAGGTAAACTGCGCGGCGCTTCCGGCCAATTTGATAGAAAGTGAGCTATTTGGGCATGAAAGAGGGGCATTTACAGGCGCTTTGGAAAGACGATTGGGAAAATTTGAACAAGCACATCAGGGAACCTTGTTCCTGGATGAAATTGGTGAGATGCCATTAGAAATGCAAGTCAAATTATTACGCGCATTGCAGGAAAAAGAAATCGAAAGAATTGGTGGTAAGGCATCTATTAAAGTAAACGTGCGAATTGTGGTAGCTACTAACAGGGATCTGCGAAAGGAAATGGAAGAAGGACGGTTCCGGAGCGATCTTTTTTACCGGTTAAACGTTTTTCCGATCCATTTGCCGGCCCTGCGGCATCGAAAGGATGATATTGCCCTTCTCACGCGCTATTTTATTGACCGGTATGCCAAAAAAATAGGTAAAAAAATAAATGTAATCAGTAAGAGTGTGCTGCAAGAAATGAAACAATACCACTGGCCAGGAAACGTCCGTGAACTGGAACATATGGTCGAGCGAAATGTCCTGATGACCAAAGGCGAACATTTCAAAAGAATTGACTTGCCGGTAGTTGTGGCGTCCGCAACACATTTTGTCATAGAAGAGGACGGCATTCCCTGCAGTTTGGAGGACAACGAACGCAAACATATTTTAGCGGCATTAAAATATTGTGCCGGCAAAATTAATGGCAAAAGCGGGGCCGCGACATTGTTAGGTGTTCCTGCAAGTACTCTTAATTCCCGAATGCAAAGATTGAATATTAAAAAGCAGCACTTTGAAGTTACATAAACGGGATAGGTCCGGATCATTTGAACAATTAAATCCGGTATAAATTACAGTTGTTACATGCCTGTAATGAATCGGCGACAACAAATGGTCTGCCGGGCGCATTTGACAGTTTGTTTTAAATATCCTTATCAATTAAGTAGTTGCTTGAATTTGTTATGGTATTTCACCAAAATTATTATGGTTCCTCTTTCACTTGTCACATGATTGTCAGACCAGTTGTATAATTCTAAGATTAATTTTCCCATAGGTCTTAAAATTGTAGCTTCATAGGTGTACGCTAAACACTATCCTATGAAAACAGACATCAATTTGAAAAAGCGAGTTTTAAAGACTTTGAAAATATTCCATACCTGAATGCTTTTGAAAGAGCAGAGGCCTTCCAGGAATTTACCGCTTATATGGTAAAAAACGGATAAATGAATTTTCGATTCATGACCAGTATTAATGGTTGTGGTCCGGAAATGTGGGTAACCTGGGCGTTTCGGCGATATGTTACACCCTATTCCGTGGCAAAACTGACCACCTATTTGCTGGCAAAGAAATGCAGCTCATGCTTTAGCAGCATAAACAAAGATAATTATTTACCGATTTTCATTTAGCCCGCCGCCACTCAAGCCATAACATCTTTATTTTTTTTGAAGCTTAATACTTCGGGTAAATTACCTGGTATGTCCTTCTGGTGATGGCCGTTCATCGCTTTAATAGAGGCATTCCAGAGCGACTTCGCATACATAATGAGGCTTCCGGTCAACTCGTTCCTCCGGAAACGGTATTCGGCATTTAAACAGTACCGCCGGTATCTAAAGCATAATTACAAAAAAGGGGTGGTCAGTTTGGTCCGGAATCAGGTGGTCACTTTGGTCCGGAATACCGTGGTCACTTTAAATCGGAATCAGGTGGTCAGTTTGAGCGGAATCTCCAATTAACTAACAGAATTTAAAAACCTGCATTTTGAATGCTAAAAAGTGCTTTAAACATAAAAAAGCCACTTAGTTTATCACTAAATGGCTTATGATTGCTGTGGTATCAGCTGGGATCGAACCAGCGACACAAGGATTTTCAGTCTTTTTCTTGCGCTGTCAGAACCGTCACAAAAACTGCTCTGATTGCTTTTAATTAGCGATTTTACGAAATTTTTTATTGATACACAAATCTTTTGTGCCTTTTTTGTGCCCTTTTTAGATTTGCTAAATGGTGTCGCTTTTTGTGATTTTTTGTTTTTTGCAGGCGGTAACAATCGGAGCAATAAATGATGAATCGGAAATCACATTAATTTTGATTTTCGGTGGTCTTGGTTTGGCGCCCGAGCGTTTTCCCTACTCTCTTAGCCCTGGCCAGGCCGAATTAAGTCTGCTTCAATAACATATTCAACGTACGTTTTCCCGCCGGGGAATTAATGAACATGTCCAATATTCAAAATTCTAATTTATGAACAGTCAATTTAGGCGCATTTTAATACTGTTCGAAATCGGTCGTTTTTGTACAGGATCCTTTAAATACAAAATGAAAAAAAACTACATATCTGTATCGGTTAAAACTCCTTGATGTTTTTTTCATATCTCATAAATTCGTTTTGGCTAAATTCACGATTTCGTTTTAACCGATACACTTGAAATAAGTATCTTCGACTTAAGAATTCTTAGCAATATGTATGTAAATGTCTGCTTAACAAAACAGACACTAAACACCTAAACCAATTTAAATAATTATGGTATCACAGTTAGAATTTCTTATTAAAAATTGCAATAATATCGACGAGGGTCAAATTATTTTGGCTAAAAACATTCTCAATATTAGATATGGAATAAATGGTACGGGAAAAAGTACTATTACCAAAGCGATTAAATTCGGTGCAGAAGATAAATCGAAGCTAATTCAACTTACACCGTTTAAGTTATTAGAGACAGATACAACGATTACGCCAGAGGTAACTTGTTCTGAAAACATTAATTCTGTATTGATTTTTAATGAAGAATATCTCAATCAGTTTCTTTACAAAGAAGATGAATTAATTGATAATAGTTATGAGATTTTCATTAAAACCGCGGAATTTCAAGGCTATACAGATCAGATTGATATTTTATTAAAGCAGATTAAGGACGTATTTTCAGGGAATAATGAACTTGAAGCAATTATTCTAGACTTTGAAGGGCTATCTAAAAGTTTTACTATGACCCAATCAGGTTTGTCTAAAACTTCGCCATTGGTAAAGGGGCTAAAAGACGGGAATAAAATACACAATATCCCCAAGGAACTTAAAGGTTACTCGAAACTTATAAAAGATAAAAGCTGTGTAAGTTGGTTAGGATGGCAAGTTCAGGGCGAACAATTTCTAACTATATCCGACGATTGCCCGTATTGCACTTCATCTACAAAAGAAACAAAAGAAATTATAAATAGTGTATCGAAGGTTTATGACCAAACCGTTATCAAGAAGTTTAGTATAATTCTTGATGCTTTAAAAAATCTTGGTGAATATCTGTCCGAATCAGCCAACGCAACCCTAAAAGCAATTACTGAGAAAACAACCGGTTTGGAAAAGGCCGAAGAGGACTATATTATAGAGGTAAAAAAACAAATAGATAACCTTTTAATAAAACTAAAGGATTTAACTCAGGCTGTTATGGTTTTTGGATCATATTCATCGCATCGCTCCACATTTTTAACAATCGCCCGTGGGTTGCCGCTATGCCGCCCGATGACCCCACCATAYCGCATGCTGCGGCCGTATTGGGGATTTTCTCGGTTAAAAATAATATGGCACATGCTAATAAGATCAAAACTGAAAGTATTGTAATAACCGAGTTTAAAATTCTTTCAGGCTTAAAATTGTTAAGCAGTCTTTCAACAGCCTGTACCCGGATGAGGATATCGGGCGTAGGTGACGGGTTTGCATTGGATTGTTCATCAGCCATTTTATACAGTATTAAGGTTCAAGCAATTTTACCGGTAGCCTTATCTCGTTATCAATACTTCTCAATCCACCAGGTATCGAAATCAAACGTTGTTAATATGAACAGTATAAATATAAATAATTAAATCTACAATCAACAGTCTACTATTTGAGTTTGAGGGAAAAGGTATTTGGAAATTACAATTGTAAATAACAAGTTTATGGTCTCACATTCAGAAGCAAATAGTGAATATGCAGAAGCAAATTGCGAGGCGATAACTTTAGACGAGCATGAAATTGAGTATAATGAACGTGAACACGAGGAAGGTTATTTTTGATCAGCACGGAAGATCAATGTACTCATTTTTATAGAAGTGACGATGACATCAAGGCGTTTGTAAATTGACTTACTTGAAAAAGACGTCAGCCATATGACTGATGCGGTTAAGCAATCTGAACGTAAAATCGGCCATTGGAAACCTGAAGAGGCATCTAATCGGCTATAAATCACGTAATTCAATAAATACTAACGAACTATTAAGGTCAGAAGATCTATTGACGCGCAAAACGCGGTCCAAAGGTCCTGTCTTGTAAAGACGAGGGCTGACTCGTTTTCCACAGACTGCAAAAGGAAACTGTAATATTAATAACTTAGAAGATATTAAAATTGTGCCCAGCTTTGCATTACATAATAATTGTGGGGCCAGGCATCGTATAGCATTTTTTATTAAAAATCGAAATAACGTTAAGTAATGACTGAAATTAGCCATGAATCTTTTATAAGTGAACTTATAAAAGAATTCCCTATGATGAAAGATGACTTGCTGGATGAAGCTAATTTGGGGTTATTATCCTTACAAGTTGGGCATTTTAGACGATTTGTGCAACAAGCGATCGATATCAGGGATTATGTTACGGTTGAGAGATGTTTTTCTTTTATCGAAGAAAAACTAGATACGGTCGCCCCAGACATACGGAATTTTCTTTATATCTCCGTTCTAAATAAATTGAATATTAACAGGGAAGTTGAGAAATTAATCCATCCAAAGCTAAAAGAGGCTATTGTGGAATTAGGTTTATACTATACCATCCCGTCAAAAAATGAAAAGTTAAACGAGTTCTTAAAGAATTTAGATAAAGATTAAAACATAAAGTAGCAGAGTTTATACGTCCGCTTTCAATGATAAATGGAGTTAAGCCAGGCGAAATTATTTACAAAGCAGGACTCAGGCCATCGCGCTTCGGATTTTCGTTAAATAGGCGTTCCAAAACGATAATTTATACTAAAAATATTAGTATTTTATTTATCTTTGAAAAAATATTTTTACAATGCGGTCAACGGTAAAAACATTCCTTCGGGCCGAAGCGAAAGCCTGGCTGAACCGGCGTAATGGCTCCAGTGAAGTCATTCGTATTGTGCCTGCTTATGCACCCGTAGGGCATCAGTCCTATGAATTATATACTGCTTACGATCAAACCAATGAAGCCTTAGGACGGATTTTGTTTGATACTCAAGGATATTGGATCTATGACGGAAGCGATCTGAGCATTGTTGAGCAGGAAAAGGTAGCCGAATTTATCATCAATTACGTAGAACGGGCATAATGATGGAACAACTGGCTTTATTCGCAGAGGCAGGACGGAGCAAGGGCCTGCCTACCGATTTCCTGGAATACTTTCCCGGTTTGTTTAACCGGCAGGAAAGTGATTTATATTTGCAAAAGTTCATTTCGGAAACCGCGTGGAAACAAACCGTACAAAAGCTATACGATAAGGAAGTGGTTACGCCAAGACTAACGGCCTGGTATGGCGACCTGGGTACCGATTATTCCCATCCAGGTAGGATATCCAACCCTACGCCATGGACAGCCGAATTACTGGCAATCAAAGCAATCGTTGAACCCTTGGCAGGCAGCCGGTTCAATAGCGTGCTGTTGAATTATTACCGCGACGGCAATGACTCTGTGGCCTGGCATAGTGGTAAAGACAAAGTGAGCGGCATCATTGCTGATTTTACAAGTGCCGAATCTATTAATAATCTAATCCGACAACTACCACAGGTAGATATCCTGATCAATAACGTAGCCATTTTTGAGCCGAAAGCTTTCGCGGATATCACCGATAAGGATTGGCTGCGTTTTTTTCGAGATAAATGTACTGAGTGGTATCCGTTTAGCCCGTGCCTACTTTGGTCAAATGTTAAATAGTGACTGGGGACGGATTATTTTTATATCAAGTGAGTCGGCAATACAGATCCCCGAAGAAATGATACACTATGGTATGACCAAAACGGCCCAACTGGCGATTGCCCGCGGTCTGGCCGAGCTAACCAAAGGTACCAGGGTTACCGTAAATTCGGTATTACCCGGACCCACCTTATCAGAAGGCGTTGGTGGCTTTATCGACAACCTGGCCAGAGATCAAAACAAAACTACTGAACAGGTGGAAGTAGATTTCTTCAAAACCATTCGGCCAACTTCCATTATTCAGCGTTTTCTGAGCGCCGGCGAAGTGGCAAACATGGTCACTTACCTGGCCAGCACGCTGGCCTCGGCTACCAATGGTGCTGCCATCAGGGCAGAGGGTGGCTTATTGAAGGGAGCATTTTAAGCGATTTATAGTTTAAATAAATCAATAACAGGGTTTAGACAATATGGGATATCTTTGTCTAAGCCATCGTCAGAAAGGATTGCAAGCTTATCAATCATTCAGTTTTCTGGGTTATTACAAGATTTGGCTACGATGAGATTTTAGGCATTTCGTGTACCTGTTTGATACTCATCAGGGGAGATACTCATCAAATGTCATTCAGCTCGAAACAAATAACTATAAGCCAATGATGGGATATTTTTAATTTTATTGTTGTTCGTGCATGCTGGCTCAACTGGCTATTGCGATATTAATCTGCATGATGGTGAGTGTGGAAAGAAAAGGAAGTAGAAACAAAATTGGCGCTTGATTTTTTTAGACATATTGTTCACGCTGTTTGATGAGTTATAGAGCTAAGTTTTATTTTTGGCGCCAGTTATGCTCGATCCTTTTTACCTGGAATGTGGTGACCTGCTTGTTTGCCCCTTTCGTCCCGAAGATATTGAAAACTATGATCAATGGGTCAACGCTATATGGCAGTTTTTTTCCGATGAAGATATGTTGGTTTTTATTCCGGAAAAAAGACTTGTTAATCTACAAGAAGCTGATGACTGGCTGAAAGTAACCCTTTTGAACTTTCACTCTGGACAGAATTATGTGTACTTTATAACCGATCGAATTACAAAAACACTTTTAGGCGTTATTGATATTATCGCCCCTGTGAAAGCTAAACGGCATTACCGCTTAAGAGAGTACCCTCATTTTATAGAGTTTTATCTGCGAGGCCGATCTACCAATAAGTCGATTATGACAATTTTGCTGCCGCAGGTAGTTAATCAACTCCGGCAACAAGGTGTAAATTCAATTGGAGCCGTCATTAATCGTGAAAATATCGCTGCTGGTAAGGTATTAGTTAAATCTGGATTTCAATTTCGTAAGGTTTTTGATGATAGGCAGGATCTATATGAAATATAATAGGACAGGGTAGACATATTAATGTAAACGTGTCACCCTACTTGTGTGGTATCCATGCTAGTAGACCTTATTAGGGTAAACAGGACATCATCTATCATCCGGTAAGTGGGAAGGACGTGCTAATTTACTTTTTGCCACCTGTGAAGATTGTTTTAAACCTGTTGTCTACGGATTTTCACTCTAGGCATTTTATGGCTTAAAAATCCAGGCTGAAGATATTCTCACAAAAAGATTCGGCGTTAAGCTTATTTCMCTAATATAATTTGATAACCCTCGTAGAGAAGTTTATACCCTTTCGATTGAAGATAAGGAATGGAGTAGGTCCCCTTTCCATAATGTTGGGCAGGTGTTAATTGCGCATTTTCGTTTTTATTTGCTGGTATTATACCAGGCATGGACCGATAATTGTTTATATGAATATCATCGATAAGAATTAAGGCATCGTCAGCTAGAAGGTCATTTTCGAGGATGATTTTACTGTCGCTTAAATGAAGTTGAGCTCCTTCTTCACATGTTTCATGGTGATCCATGTACAGCAAGTCGATTTTTTGCGAAAAATTCTTAAGAAAGTCTGTTGAACCCGTTAAATCATACTTTACATTCCTACTATATCTGGAGGTGATGGTCTTACTTATTTTCATCGCCGTCTCAGAGGGATCCACCGTGTATAACACGTTCTCACTTCCATCGATGATTTCTGCACATACTCTGGTGAAAAGACCAGCACCCCAGTCCCAGCTTTCCGTTTTGTTTTCATTCCAGTAAATGGTATCGTCGCTATAACACCCTGGATTTCCGCCACTAACGAAACTCCTGGATGTCCCGAGTTCTATAATAACATTGTTCTTTTTTGATGATAATTTGTTGAAGACATAGAAAAATGAGTCGTAGCGTTTTTCAAGGTTGTCTTTATAACGAGTAAGGGCTGTTAAGTTCATGTTAAAGCTTGAATGATGATTTGGACACGGATGTTTACAAATTGAAGCAATATTATTATAAATACAAAGGATAGATATCATATTATTTTTACTAACTTATAGGATAACAACAGTTAGGGCTTTCACCTTGGTTTGCGTAATTATTTTGCATATAGGATAGGTGATGGACAAATAAAATTTAAATTTCAAACTGCTAAGCACATATTAAGTCAGCTTTTTGGAATTGAATTTATCACGTGCTAGCATAGATTCATAATGTTTTGATAATATAAAATATCCGAGCATTTCGAATCTCCTTTGATCAGACGGAAAAATTC
>NZ_JBFUJG010000119.1:0-16314 GCF_056401495.1 Mucilaginibacter sp. P4_E8 | reverse complement strand
GTAATACGCACACTATAGCATCATAAAACAAAAAAAGCGGCTTGGCCGCTTTTTTTGTTTTATGAATAGAGTTTCTTTCAATGCGTTTTATAACTCGCTATATCGTTATAAATACTGCGGAATGAGCTGCGTATACCCAATGTAAGCATAGCGGTTTTATCATGAAACTGGCTATTTTTTTCGGAACGGTACATCCCTCCCAATTCAAAACGCAGGTTATATTTAGGATTAAGCAAATAAGCTACCTTGGTTTCAATGTAAATCATATTGGTGGTTAATCCCTGACCAGTGTAGTTACCCAATGCCCTTGCAGGATCAACATATACCTGGAAAAGATCCTTTCCGTAATTTACAAAATCAGTATCTAACCCATAGTGGCCATAATCAACCTCGCCCGAAAAATCAAATCTTTTATAGGAATAGTTCAACAAGCCAACAACTTCGCGAAAATTAGCCCCCCACGGATGTGCCAAAGGCTCACCATTTTCTGCATAGTTAATTACCGAGCTACGTTCTGAATAAGTATAAGGCTTAACATTATTGGTTTCAACCAGGTAATTTAATCCCTGTACACTAAACAGGTTTGCACCCCTCAACCCAAATTGCCACGCATATTTATTGCGTGAGCTGCCGTTGCTCGAAAAAAAGTTTTTGGCCTCAAATTCATCCAGGGCAAACTGGCCATAAGCCGTAATACCATCAGTAAGTTTATATTTACCCGTAAGACCTAACAGCGCATTATCCGGCGATCCGTTTGTTGCCTCAGCGGGCCTTAAAAATATTATAGGGTTTATATAAGTAAAATCAAATCCGCGTGTATGGCCCGCATCATCTTTAGCGGCCCAAATTACAGCATCAAAGAAACCAAATGAAAGCCGGTTGCTCACATTCCAATCCAGGTAATGGAACACGCCATACTTTTTACGGTCGCCACCATCAACTTTAATCGATAATGGGTCATTAAAATAAGCCCACATGGCCATATATTTAACATTACCAAGAGTGGCTGTTAATTTAAAGAACGGATATGGTGAAGCATAATCAGACAAAAGCTCAGAACGATAACCATCTCCTATAAAGGTTTTATCGCGCCCCCCGGTTATATTCAAATATTTATTAGGGGTGTATGACACTAATCCTGTGATATATGACCAGCGATATTCATTGCCATAAATACCTGCGTAAGCCTGCCCGGGTGCTATACCTATTTGATTGGTATAGGTGGCCATGTAGCCAGGTAATACCGCCCGGTTTTCATAAGCACTTATGTTGTAATATAGCTTGCTGCCAACTGTACCACCTAATTGTAAGCCAAGTGTAGCAAAATTGGTATTCCTTTTTCCCTCAAAATCCCGGCTTAGGTTAAAATCAGGTAACAGATCAGTATAAAAAGTATAACCATCCCCTTTAACATCAATCTGGTGCTGGTTAAAAAACTTTCCCTTAAGTCCATTGATGTTCATTAAAGAATCGTAATGATACTTTAACAGGGAATCATCAGCAAACATTGGTTTTAATGAGCTATGTACCCGGGTTTTGGTTGAATAAACGTCGGCGTTAAGTTTTTGGTAAAATTGATAGGAATATGGCTGATATACTGATTGTGCTTTTACAACTTCGCTTATCAAAAGTAATAGTATAACGCTGGTAAATATTTTCCTCATATATAGAATTGGTAATATAAATAAAGGTTATTCAAAATAATTAAGAGTTTTAAAACCACCTTTTTTTAGATATTCGTCTTTTTTAACCAAATGCAGATCTGATTGCATCATATCAGTAACCAGCGCCTGCAGGCTATATTTAGGTTTCCATCCCAGTTTTTCAAAAGCTTTTGATGCGTCACCAATTAACAAGTCTACCTCAGTAGGTCTGAAATATTTAGCATCAACCTTAACAACGGTTTGCCCAAATTTCAGGTTATCCATATTTAAACCCAGTTCGGCAGCTTTTTGCTGGTCAATATCAATAATCACGCCACGTTCATGCTCATCTTTCCCGCTAAATTCCACTTCAATACCTAACTCATTGAATGCCATCTTTATAAAATCGCGCACGGTGGTAGTAATACCGGTGGCAACAACAAAATCATCGGCCTTATCCTGCTGCAGCATTAGCCACATTGCTTCAATATAGTCTTTGGCATGTCCCCAATCGCGTTGCGCAGAAAGGTTACCTACGTAAAGGCAATCCTGCAGGCCGAGGGCAATTTTTGACGCGGCACGTGTAATTTTACGGGTAACAAAAGTTTCGCCCCTGATAGGGCTTTCGTGGTTAAACAAAATACCGTTGCAGGCATACATGCCATATGCCTCACGATAATTTACAATTATCCAATAACCGTATAGTTTTGCCACTGCATAAGGCGACCGGGGGTAAAACGGGGTGGTTTCACTTTGCGGAACAGCCTGTACCAAGCCATAAAGCTCTGATGTTGATGCCTGGTATATACGTGTTTTTTTTGTCAATCCTAATAATCTAACAGCTTCTAAAATTCTCAGGGTTCCTATTCCATCGGCATTTGCAGTATACTCAGGAGTATCAAAACTTACCTTTACATGGCTTTGAGCTGCCAGGTTATAAATCTCATCAGGTTGTACTTCCTGTATTAATCTTATTAAGTTGGTTGAATCTGTAAGGTCGCCGTAATGTAGTTTAAACTTTACATTAGGTTCATGCGGATCATGATAAAGATGATCAATCCGCTCCGTATTAAATAATGACGACCGCCGTTTTACACCATGTACCTCATATCCTTTTTTAAGTAGAAATTCGGCCAAATATGCTCCGTCTTGTCCTGTTATACCTGTTATTAAAGCTGTTTTCATTAATTTTAATACGCTAAACTTATATTATTACAATATTATCCAAATTAATTGTAAAAACTTGTTTAATCAGGGATAAAAGTACTATAGGTAATAACTGACCCGGCAAAAATTACAATTATACTTGGCGTGGTTAAATACCAGAAACTTCATTTTCCAGTTCCTGATACCATTCCTGCCCATACTTGCGTATAAGCGGGTCTTTTAAAAATTCGTGTACACGAACCTTAAGTTCATCACCAAATGAGCATGCAGGGCTACAAATGCTCCAACGGTCATAGTTCAATACATCAAACTCTGGGTATGTGGTGATACGGATAGGATATAAATGACAGGAGATAGGTTTTTTCCAGGTGATGGCGCCCTGCTCATATGCTTTTTCGATACCACATTTGGTAATACCGTTTTCCCATATTACATAAGCGCACTCTTTATTTACATCAACGCAGGGGGTGGTATAATCACCTTCAAAATCCTTTACGTGGGTACCTACCCTTTCAATGGTCCTGATACCTTTTTCGGTAAGGTAAGGTTTTACCTTAGGATATATTTCTTTTAAAATATCAAGTTCATCGGCATTTAGCGGCGCGCCCGAATCGCCTTCCAAACAACAGGCGCCTTTACATTTGTTCAGGTTACAAACAAAATTTTCTTTCACTACATCCTCATGCACCAATACGTTACCAACCTCGATCATATTTTTATTTACTTTTTTTTATAGGGTTTAAAGGATACTTAAGGCCGGTAGCGTCCTGCAGATCCATTGTTATACTGCCTAAGATAACTTCCACATGGGCCTTTACGGGTATCCTGTTGCCATCATTAGTTATCCAAAGGTACAATTTACTATCCTTCCTGAAAATACGGCCCGGAATAATGGTTGGATTAAATTTAAGACAATCAAACTTACCCATAGAACAGTCCACCACTTCTGTACCAACATAGGTTATACCCATAGAGTGAAAGCCGCCCTCTAAAAAATACTGCATCTCAAACCTATCGCCGACCTTCATTTTTGAGACATCAATAGTACGGGCAAAATAATAGGCCGATACAAAATCAAATGTTTTCCCTTTATATGGAAATGTACCTTTATTGGCAGTCACTTTATCGGTCTTATGATCAAAGCTCACATTATCGGTATGCTTCCACTTTCCTTCGCGCCTGTTCTCTGTATAAAAATAAGGCTCCAACGTATTTTGATCAACGTATGACTCATATTTGTTGCGCACCTTATAAAAAAAATCAAACGAGCCTGCCGTTTTACCTTCGGCAATCAAGTGAAATGCAGATTGTCCGGTAAACTTTTTATCACTTGCTTCAACCCGTATATTGGCTTCGGCAGCAGTAAAAATCCCGTATTTCATTTTATAGCTCAGCTTTTCGCCTACCTTAAAAACAGGTTCACTTATTTTTGTAAGTTCCTGCGAAAAAGCATTACTATAACAGGAAAGTAAGAATAAGGTATAAAAAAAGTATTTTCTCATTATCACAGCTTGCTTTAATAAATATGGCCTGGCATTATTGGCGTGAAGATATGACAACTGCTACTATAAATGGTTTAAATCCATTTTTATTGCGCTGACCTATAAATACCGCTTTGACAGGTACATTCATTAAAAAAAGCAAGCCCTTAATCTTTCCGCTTATAGATAGGTACGGTTGAGCAAGGTTCGCCAAACATGAGGCTTTTTACTATAGGTGTGAGTTTTTTAGTTAGTTCAACATAAGCAGAAACAGGTACAGCAGTATCGCCGCAGCCTTTTAATACTATACGCTGATCACGATATTGTTCAAAATCGGCTTTTGACATCTCTTTTTCAAACAATACTGTTTCCAAAACATCCTGATCACCAAAAACAACTTCGCGGGCATATGGGGCCATCCGGTTGGCCAGCAGCATATAGGCCCATGCCGGTACAATGGCATCGGCTGTACAGGTAATTCCTACGTTTTTACCAGCATACTGTGTCCAGTCGTGTTCTTTTATAAAATCCCTGAAATCTTTTTCACGTAATATAAGACCGTGGAACAAGTTATCTTTAATATCATAAATAACACGGTCGCCGGCAGGATAAAAAGCAGCAGGATCTAAAGTGACCAAACCACTTTGAGCCACTTTATTCACTATATTTTCCTGTATATCCATAATTATAAATGCTAAATCCGAAATCGAACATTCGAAATCCGAAATCAAAATAATTCCTAAATAAAAAATCCGGGAACACCTTTAAGTTGATCCCGGATACAAAATTACTTTAAAATTTCCTTATAACAGTTTAGCCCTGTTATCTTTTACATTAGCATTATCTTTCAACGCATCCAGTATTTGTCCTTCTGAACGCTGTAGTAAAGTTTGTGCTATTTGTTGTTTCTCTCTTACATTATTGGTAAGTGCTGCAGGATTAGTAAAGCCATCCACAACATATACATAAACACCTTGCTGTCCGTTAACTGGTTTTGAAAGCTTGTTTACCTGTGAACCAAATATAGAGCCGATAACTTTATATTCAATTGACGCGCCAGGGATAACGGGATTTGCAAACACAATGTTCTGTACAGGAACAACCTTGCTGCCCGCTTTTTGAGCTACCTGATCAATTGTTGAAGATCCGTTCAATGCAGCCTGGAATTTTTCGTTCAGCTGTTTAGCTTTTACTTCGTTACGTACAGCAGGTTCAATTTGTTTTTTAACCGCATCAAGTGATAATAAGCCTTTAGGTTTAATTTGGCTTAAACGGGTAATGATATATTGATCGCCAACAGTAAATACCTTATCGGTAATATCACCTTTTTCAGCTTTGTACGCCCATCTAACCACATCTCTTGCATTATCCAAACCTGGCAGGCTTGTAGCCACACCGGTAACATCTTCGGCAGTTTGCTTTTTCAAGCCTTCTTTTTTAATCTCGGCATCAAAGTTATCCTTTGTTAAGGCACCTAAAAATGCCTGGGCTTTGCTGTAAGCTATTGTTTGTGTTTTACTGCTGGCCTGTATTGGTTTATCAACTACCGCAACTTTTACAACTTTTACTGATCCTTTTTGATCTTCGATCTGGATAAGATGTACCCCAAACTGTGAGGTAACTACAACCAGATCGCCTTTATGGGCATTAAAAGCCGCATTGGTATACTCAGGAGTAATTTGTCCCTGGCCACCGCCCATTGCACCATTAACATCAAACGCTGGTATTTCTCCGCCTTTAGCGCCACTTCCCTTATCAACTGAAAAAGTTAAAGCCAGTTCGGCAAATGATTTGCCACCCTGAATTAACTTTTTCAGGGAATCGGCTTTAGCTATCGCTTTATCAATACCGCCTTCAGTAGCCGGGTTAATTAATATATGTTTTGTTTTAACCGAATCAAAGGTGGTTTTAACATCTGTAAGCTTAGCTAATTTATAGCTGCCGTTTGATATATACGGACCATAAACAAATCCTTTAGCCGCATTAAACATCAAAGTATCAAGCTTTGGCTCAAGCGCGCCTTTTTTCTGAAAAGCAACAGGCGTTTTTGTTTCAGCGTTTATTTGAACAAAAAGTGAGTCATTGGTACTGGTTTTAAAACTTTCAGCAAGTTTATTAACCTCCACTTTTAAAGCTGCGCTATCTTCTTTTGAAGGTGCAGCATTAAAGCTTACATACTCAAATGACCTCAGATCCTGCTGATTTTTAAACTCAGCTTTATGGGTGTTGTAATACGTGTTATAGTCATCATCAGTTAAAGTAACCTTAGCATCAGGGATCGAAGCATAATCAAGTGTGACATACTTAAAGTTTACCAGCTTATTTTTAGCTTCGTAATCATCCTTAGCTTCCAGCGAGTTAACATACAAGCCACTGGTAACCAAAGCCATGTACTTTGTTGCCTTTTTTGCTTCGATCAATTGTATTAAGAAATCGGTCCAGGCTTGTTTTTGTGTAGGATCGGCTTTGCCTGATTGTAAATAGCTCAAAAACTGGTTAAGCTTGTTTTTATCAAAAGCCCCTGTTTGAGGATCTGAAAACTGACGTGCAATCTGAGGGTCAGGATTGTTACCATTAACCATCGATGCGCTTTCGTCGCCACCAACCACAATACCTATCTTTTCAATCTCCTTGTTAAGAAGGATCTGGCTCAGATACTGGTTCCAGGTTGTTTCCTGAATGTAACTGGTGATCTGCGGCGAGATATTTTGCCCCGACTGTTTAAACTGTGCAGTGTTCTGCTCCAGTTTTTTATTAAATTCATCATAAGGAACTTTTTCGCCATTTACTACGGCCAATTCATTACTATCGTCCCTAAAAAAAGACCCGCCAGACCTTACCACCTCGCTTATAATAAAAGCAAGAAGCGCGAAACCAATAAAAAATGCGAGAATCTTCCCCATTCTTTCGCGCAAATAACCCATTATACCCATATACTTTTTATAATTATTTTTCTATCCTTCAAAAGAGGGCGCAAGATACAATTTTTAGTAAAATTCTATAACACAAAATTTTCCTGAAAAAAAAGCGCTATTGCGTTGCATTTTCATCAACATGAAATATACCCTTGCTGTTCCTAAGCGTAGGGTGCAGAAACTTGTCGTCGCTCTCAAAATTATCACCATTCATTATATTCCCTCCATTCATGGTAACTTCTACATTTTTGTGGGAGTATACTTTTTTTGTTCCTGCATTCCAGAATAATTCCTCTGATTTGTAGGTTTCGCCTTTGGCATTGGTGGCCACCACATTTTTATGAAACTCATATAACTTATCGTCCTCATGCAATATGCCCGTATCGGCCACAATGTTACCCGATTCCTTTTGAGTTACCTTATCATAAAATACTATCCTGATCCCTTTTGGTGCAACCTTATACGGTTTTTTGGTTTGGTATTGCAATAGCAGGGGAGCTGTTAAATGCAACTGAACTTTTGCCGAGTCGCTCATAATGAGGTCGACTCCGGTGGTAGGTTCCACAATTATACCAACCTCGTTTGATGCTATTTCTTTAACCTTATTCAGGTCATTCTCGCACGATGATATAAAAAGGGCAAACATGGGCAATAACAACAGGCATAAGCCATGTAAATGTTTCACCCGGTTATACATAACGCTGCTGATTAATCAAATTTATATTTTTGGAACCACCTGTCATTAAGTGTAAAGCCCAAATGAATATTAACATAATTTTCCCTCACCAGGCCATTCACCAACGAACCTCTTTTGCCTACCTCTGCCGAAATGTTGATCTTATAAAAACTACCATTATTAGGTCTCAAAGGTAAGCCTAAACCTGCGGTAACAGCATATCTTTTAATTTGGGTATTATTAACGGTCATATAGGTTTCGTCATATATAGCACCTAAACGATAATCAACCGAGGACAGGTAATTACGGAGTGTTGCAATATTGGGAGTATACTGCCCGCCAATGTTAAATGTTTTGTTATTCTGCAAGCCCTGGTTTACGCCTGCTATACTAAGATCAGACCATTTACCCATAGAATAGTCGGCTCCAATCAAAAACTTTCCGTCGCTTTGAAATGATATACCAAAACGGTTTATCTGCGGAAGTTTTATTTTTGATTTAGGATCCTGTCTGTTTATAAGGCTGTCGGCAGCAACGTTCTGATTGCCACTACCATCGTTATAATACTGGCTTACAATAAAGCTGCTTTGTGTATTAAGTTTTGAGCCGGCTGATGCTGAATATCCCAATACCAGGTGTTTTGTTTCTGAAAAATCAAACGAATATTGAACTCCATAATCATAATTTAAACCACCAATGGAATTACTTTGTTCGATTTTTGAATTTATAGTTCCTACAAGATTAGGTATCTCTGTAGTACTGATATCTTTTAAAGTACCAAATATATAGGATACGTTACCACCTAATAAAAGGTGTTTGCCTATACCAAATCCGTAACCCAAATAAGCCTTTGACAGACCGCCATCGCCGCTATAGGTATAATTAGTAATGTTGGTATCAGCTGGTGATGTAATACCGGTGCCTTTAACAGATTTTGTATAGTTATAGCCTCGTTCGCTGTAAGGAAGCAAGCCAAAGCTAAATGCCGAACGTTTTGATACCGGTATAGCAAAAGCTATGTGATCAAGTCTGAAATTACTATTTTTTTGACTTACCGAGCCAGTTTGGTTCAGGGTTAAAAAGTTACTGTAAACACCTATATCAATTGTAGTAAAGGTGATGGCACCGTACGAAGCCGGGTTAATAATATTGATATTATTAAATGGATTAACAGAATTGGCAGTATTAGAAACACCTATCCGGTTGGTAGCTACACCAATACCACCCATACCTAAGCTTTGGATTGATGCCTGTTGATCAATATCGCCAATACCGTACCTTGAATATGGAGAACTTGAAGTTGCTGTTGATTGGGAATGTGCYGCAAATGCAATAACAGCAAATAAAAGTGTTATAAAAAACCTGGTATATTTAATCATTATGCTTTTGTATAGCTGCGTTTAATCCTTTTAAAACCAAATAAGGTTCATTTTTAATATAGGGGGCAAAGATGCTATTTTTCAATAGAGTATCAAAAAAAATACTATCGCCCCCGCTTAGTATAATATTCAGTTGCTGGCTATTATTTTTATAGCTTTCAATAAAGCCCGTTAGTTCATATTTTATTCCGTTTTGCACTCCTGAACGTATAGCAGTTTCTGTATCGTTTCCGTATGCGGTATTAAAGGCTGCATCAGTATTAATTAATGGTAAGCCGGCTGTATAATAATTTAAAGCCTTATAACGCATATTTAAACCTGGCGATATGCTACCGCCAAAATAATTTCCGCCGGCATCAATATAGTCATACGTTATACAGGTACCTCCGTTAATCACCAGGTTGTTTAAGCCGGGATAAATATGATTTGCACCTATAACTGCAGCTAAACGATCAGTACCAAGTGTTTCAGGGGTTAAATAATGGTTCTGTATGCTGCTTTTTATTAAGGCAGTGAAATAGGTAAGCGGAATTTTTGCTCCCAAACCAATTTGCCACGGCTCGATATGCTTCTTAACCGACGAGATTATCGCTCTGCCAACTTTATAATTATTCAAAAAACTATCCAGCGTATTCGCGTCAACAGTTTCAAACTGCTCAACTGCCAGCAACTCATCCAGCTTAAAAACTGCAATTTTTGTATACGTATTACCAATATCGATAACCAGATTGGTCATCAGGCCCTCACTAATGATAATATGGATTCAAAAATAGCCAATCCGTCTTCGTTGGCCAGCAAGCTATCGGCGGCACGTTCAGGGTGCGGCATTAACCCAAACACATTTCTGTTTGCATTGCAAATACCGGCAATGTTCTCTAATGATCCGTTAGGGTTAGCTTCTGCCACAATATTACCGGCCTCGTCGCAATACCTGAACAATACCTGCTCATTATCGTTAAGGGCCTTTACTACATCAGCATCGGCAAAATAATTACCTTCGCCATGGGCAATAGGAATTTTATATGCCTGCTCCTGCACTAATTGCGCGGTAAGCAATGATTTGGTTGTTTGTGGTTTTAAATAAATATTGCGGCAAATAAACTTACGGTTCTCGTTGTGCAATAAAGCACCATCCAACAGGCCGGCTTCTGCCAATATCTGGAAACCGTTGCAAATACCCATTACATAACCACCTTTTGCAGCAAATTGTATAACTTCCTGCATAATTGGTGAAAAACGGGATATTGCCCCCGAACGCAGATAATCGCCAAAAGAAAAACCACCTGGCAAAACAACAAAGTCAACGCCCTGCAAATCATGGTCTTTATGCCATAACCTTACTACCTGCTGACCCATTATTTTTTCTAATACATATATGATGTCTTCATCACAATTAGATCCGGGAAATATAACTACTCCAAATTTCATGTTACAAAACTAATATAACCGCTGAAATTTGAACGAATGTAAAAGTTAAAAATTGTTAAACTGAAAGCAGATGATGCTGATTAGCAGCAATAAAAACAGGCTTTCGTAAAACCATTTTTTGGTGGCATACAGAAAATAATAGGCAAAAAACACCGCGGCAGGCGCTATACACAATAAAAAGTGGTTTAAATGGAACGCGGCATTTACATAAAATGAAAACGCCCCTATTAAAAAAATAAAAAATAACAGCTGGAAAGATTTACGTGTTTGCACATAACTTTTAAAGAAATTTTTCTGTAATTTAAAAAAACAGAGCACCAATATCATTATTACAGGTATAAGCAGCAGGTAATTATAGGAGTTTATGCTGATGTGATCAGGAAATTTTTTACCTAACGGAAGCCAGATGTTGTAAAACCCCTTTAGGCGATCATTCAGGTAATAAAAAACCGCCAGGAAAAAAAATATGGTGACATAACCCAATATACCGGCTATCCACTCGCGCCAGTTAAAGGGTTTAAAAAGTACCAGCGCTATCCATATCACTAAAAACAGATAAATAAAGGGCAAATAGATCAGGGAGCCCAATGCCACAATCATGCCCATATCGTAAACGGTTGATTTGGCATCATCCCCCTTATACAAACTAAATAGCTTGAACAGCAGCCATATGATCAAAAAATTACAGATGAGCGGGGCACTCAACATTAAAAATGGGGTAAACAAACCCGACAGGGTTACATACATTAACGCCGGTAAAAAGGTAGGCTTGCCCAATAAGTTATAAAAGTTGATCAGGTAATTAAGCAGCAAAGCCTGTATAAACACTAATACAGCAGCCAATAATACATTTGAAACCGGCGAAAAAGCATATTCGTACGAGATAGGTACCAGCAGCCTGGCAAAGGGCTCCACAAAAATGAACTCCAGCTTATCGGGCACATGAAACAAATAGCCTATGCGCGACAGTAACAATACAATTGCCAGCCACAAAACATTCAACGGATTAAAGGCTCTGAAAATATTGATCATAAAGGCGCGCTATTTTGCGGCGTAAAATTAGCAGAAAAACCTTTTATGCTACAATGCTTTGTGGCTTTGCATACTGCTTTATTAAATTGTCAACTATCCGGGCGGTTTCATCAGGAAAATTTACAATTACTTTTTTGTCGTCCTGTATCCAGTTATTGAGGTGGGCCGTAAATTTTTCATTTATCTCATTAATAACCGGCACACCCATTTTTGATGCGGCCAGGGCGTTACACTGCTGCTCATACTGCCCCTTCATGGGTATCATCAACACTTTCTTTTTCAGGAACAAGGCTTCGGCCGGCCCTTCAAAGCCACCGCCGGTTAGCAGGCCTTCGCAATTGGCAAGACTTGTATTAAAAGCCTCGTTATTTACCGGAAATATCTCCACATTGCCTGATTGATAAGGTATTTTTTGGCGTTTTGAAAAAATTTGCCATTTAGCATCAGTTACCTTGCTTAAATGTTTTAACAGCGTTTTATCATCATAAGCAGGCAGATAAACTGTATAATGCCCCAGGTTGGCCGTTTCCATTTCACGGATGCCGCTCCTGATCACCGGGGTATGTATAAAATCATCATACCGGTCAAAATGGAAACCTACATGATAGGTAGTAGGCGAATAATATTTAAACAGCCACTCCGCATAGTTCCACTTAGCGGGCCGCGGTGTTTTTGGCGACACAAATGAACACTGATGACTTAACGATACCGACGGTACCTTTTGCAGCCGGCACGCCCAGGCGCTTACGGGTTCAAAATCGTTTATAATAAGATCATAGTGGTTCAGGGGCAGGCTATGCATATCTCGCCAAAGCTGGCGTAGGTTCATGATTTTAAATGTGGCCCAATTATCTACCCCGCCATTGGTACCAAACACAAAGCTAAAGCCATGAAATCTGTATTTAAGAGGCTGGGTTAATGAAACCTCGGCCTCGGTACCGCTTATTAACAGATCAACCTCGCCATATTGTTGCAATAAAGGCACAATTTCGCGGGCCCGGCTTATATGTCCGTTACCGGTTCCCTGTATAGCAAAAAGTATTTTCATGGTAGTAAGCGTGTTCAAGCCCCAAACTGAGATAGCAGATCATCCATCTCCGTTAGGTTTTAAACGTCAATTTTCACAGTTTAATTTGTGGGGGTCAAGTTAGTAATTAGTATCAAGTAGTTAGTATCGAGTATCAAGATTTCTTGTGAACAGCAGATAGCCTTTTAAGTCGTGATACTTGATACTAACTACTCGATACTATTAGTGAGGTTCCTGTTTAAAACGTTCAAGCAGGCTTTTAACATCCAGCTTGGCATCCAGATCTTCGGCATCGGTTTTATCGTCTTCGTCGGCATCGGTTTTAAAATCATCAGGGTTGTATTTGAATATTTTCCATTCGCCTTCATAATACTCCAATGCGGTAAGGCTCTCTACCCAATCACCCGAATTTAAATACAGTACAGAACCTGTTTGTTCGGTATTTGTTATTTCCCTGATCTCGGCATGGTGTATATGCCCGCATATTACATATTTATAATCTTTATCTACAGCCAGGTCGGCGGCGGTTTGTTCAAACTGGTTTATAAATTTTACCGCTTCCTTAAACCGGGCTTTTATTTTTTGCGAAAAGCTCATTTTTTGACGACCAAGAGCGGTTAAAAACCAGTTGGATAAGCTATTGATCAGGATAAGGGTATCATACCCTACCGCGCCCAATTTGGCCAGCCATTTGGAGTGCTGCATGGTTACGTCAAATATATCGCCGTGAAATATCCACGCTTTTTTGCCATCAATGTTTAATACAATTTTATTGAGCAGCTGAAACGACCCCAGGTTAAAATCGGTGAATTTGCGCAACATTTCATCATGGTTCCCGGTTAAGTAATGTACAGGTATGCCGTCTGTAACAAACTTAAGTATGCGGCGCACCACCTTCATGTGGGCCTCGGGCCAGTACGATTTACTAAACTGCCATATATCAATAATATCGCCGTTTAGGATAAGCATTTTAGGTTTTACGCTTTTTAAATATTTAAGCAGCTCTTTGGCGTGACAGCCGTATGTACCAAGGTGCACGTCAGATATTACTACGATATCAACTTCACGTTTCGACATTAAAATTGGGGGGTTACATTCTCATCCGGCAAATAATACCGGTTAATATTTACACTTGAATTGTTGAACAAACGATTACTCGTCGTCTTCGTCTTCATTAACATTCAGTTCATAAGGGCTGATATAAAAGGCGCCAACTAAAAGCAGCAAACCCATAACAACCAAATACGCATATTCAAAATTCATCATTAAATGATTTTAACAAATGTCGGTAAACTAAATTATTTAATTGTTAAGACTCTGTTAAATGTAAAAGGTTTCAAGCAATGTGAAATTTTCTTTTTATCTGCTCCAATTGTTTTAAATGATGCTGTAAGTGTATCCTGGTGAACCTGAACCATTGGCGGGCATTAAGCATACCCAAACGGGGGTGTTTATAACGGACATCGGCCGGTGCATTTGCGATAAGCGGCATGATGGTTTCAACACGCTGGCGGCATTTAATAATTAAGTTCCGGGCATCTTCCTTACTGATCTTTTCAACGATTATGCCATCGAGCGATTTGATCCTTACTGGCGGAAAACATCCAAACAACAGCGTAAAGCGCCCCTGTATTGATAACCCCTGATTGGTAGGTGGGCAATTGCTGTGAGCGCAGCGCTCCATGGCAATTGAAGAACGTAAGGTGGCTTTCATGACGTGACTGTAAACTTCGGCCGCAGACCAACCGCCGCCTGATGGGGTTTCTGTAAATAATTCATCAATAATGGTATCTAACCATTCACGGTAATTATCAAATGCGGTTTCAATGGCCCTGTGCTCCTTTGCAATGCTCATAATAATAAAGTTAGCTGTTTTAAATAATAAATAATGTGCCGTTAAATATTAGCAATGTATTGTTGAGCAACAGGGGCTTTTTACTTTAAACAAAAAAACCTCATGTCATTTCGAACCCTCGTGTATAGGGTACAGCATAGAGAGGGTGAGAAATCTTTTACACCCATAAAATGCATGGCATATAAGATTTCTCCTCGCGCCACCGGCACTTCTTCCTACACATGCTCGTCGAAATGACATTGTTTTATAATATGGTGATCAACTCTTTTAAATGAGTTATCTGCACAGGCACATCATCAGGTTTGGGTGCATTAAACGGATTAAAATAAATAGCATCCATACCAAAATTCAATGCCCCGTATATATCAGCTTCCAGACTGTCGCCTATCATCAGGCTTTCATGTTTATTTGCACCGGCCAGGTTAATGGCATATTCAAATATGGCCTTATCAGGTTTATTTACGCCAACATCTTCTGATATGATGATATGCTGAAAATAGCCTTCCAAATTTGTGCCTGCCATTTTTAATTTTTGCGATTCTTTAAAACCGTTCGAAATTAAATGCAGGGTGTATTTATCCTGCAGGTATTGCAGCGTTTCATGCGCGTGAGGGAACAGGTTGGTTTTAGTTGGGCAAAGCTTTACATAAGCGTCTTCAAAATCAGCGGGGATTGTTTCGGGGCGCAAGCCAAGTTCTATAAATGTCTTTTTAAATCGGGCCTCGCGCAATTCGTCTTTGGTGATCTCCCCAACATGATATTGCGCCCAAAGCTGGTGATTATGGCGGGTATAAGTTTCAATGAATAAATCGGCCGATGTTAGTCCGATAGTATGCAACTGGTGGATATGGTAAAGCTCCTGCAGGGCCTCTTCGGCATTTTTATCAAAATCCCAGATGGTATGGTCAAGATCGAAGTAGATATGTTTGTATTGTTTCATTTTGATTTCGGAATTCGGATGTTCGATTTGGGATGTATTTCTTGATTTAGAAATTCAATCAGCCATCATTAAAATAAATCCAAAATTAAACAATCCAAATTTCTAATTCCGAAATTGAACATCCGAATTCCGAAATCAAATTAAGCTTTTTCCCCAAAAGCCAGATCACCGGCATCGCCCAGGCCGGGTACTATGTACGCTTTGCTGGTCATTTCATCGTCAATGGCGCACAGCCATAATTTGGCTTTGGGCAAATTGGCACGTACATGGGCCACACCTTCGGTACTGGCAATAACGGCGGCTATGTGCAGCTCTTTAATTTTATATTGTGCCATTAACTCCTTACAAACCGCTACGATGCTTTGCCCGGTGGCCAGCATGGTATCGCACAAAATAAATATCTTATCATCAAGGTTGGGGGTTGATATATGATCAACCTGAATTATAAAATCTCCGGTCCGTTTTATTTTACGATAAGCGGTAATAAACGCTGATGGCGACTGATCAAAATACTGCATAAAACCCTGGTGAAAAGGCAAGCCCGCCCGCAAAATAACGCCCAATGCAGGCTGCTCCGCCGGTACACTTATAGTGGCTGTTCCCAACGAAGTTTGCACTTCTTTAACATCATATTTAAGGGTTTTACTAAGCTCATAAGCCAGTATCTGGCCCAGCTTTTCCTGGTTGCACCTAAAGCGCGCTTTATCCTGCTGAATATCTGCATCCCGTAATTCGGCCAAGAATTGGTTGGCAATGGTATTGGTTTTATTC
>NZ_JBFUJG010000118.1:0-16395 GCF_056401495.1 Mucilaginibacter sp. P4_E8 | reverse complement strand
ATGTATTCCTGTTTTACAGCATATAGGGCAGCAAACAGGCTCATAGCAAGCCAGATCTTAAATATCAGCCTGATGAATTTTACCGACCTGATATTATACAGGAAAACAAAGTAGCTCAACATGACAATGGCCAGTGATCGTATAGTATATAGCCATGCTATCCTTGATTCTGCTGAGGGGTTTGCGATTTCAAGCAGATTATAAGCTATCCATATCAGTATCATTGTGCTGATAGGGCCTTTCAGTATTTCCCAGTTATGCTCTCTTTTTTGAGCAATCAGTACACCCAGCATCAGCAGCGCCTGCATAACATCCATGATAACACCTATTGGTCCGGATACGCCTATGCGCATCAGTAAAAAAAGCAGGTATGCCATTATCAGCACTACTATAATACCGAATTTAGGATAAACCACAATGGCGTAAACGGCGGGGAGGGCTACAGCTGTTACAATAAACAGCACCCCGAATGTGGCACCGAATTTAGCTATGCCAAAACCTAATACCGCTGCCAACAGGATAAAAAAAGTAATACCCACGCGGTTGTACAGTTTTTCTGCCAGCACTGTTCTCCTTAAGATCTGCCAGAAACCTACAACCTTTTTTGGGGCAAATAGCGGTTCTTTTACTGATAGCTGCGGTTTATCCACTACAGGAATAATATTTTAATGATGAAAAAAAATACACTTATAAATGCCACTACCAATGCTACTATACGCGTAATGTGATCAATTTTACGCTGAGCGGCAGCATCTGGCTTTTTACCTTTTATTGCTTTTTCAGATGGCTCAACTCTCATCGCTTTTTACAATTTGGTCAATGGTGGCGGTATGGTAATGCTGTGTAGCTACAGACCGCTTATTAGCGCCGCGCGCTTTTAATAGAGACAACACCTGGTAAAACATAAACCTGGGGATATTGATGAGCGATTGGTAAACACGTTTATCGGTATCTGATTTGGTTAATGCTAAATAAAATCCACCTATAAATACAGCGAAACCTGCTGTCCATAAAATAAGTGCTGTTGTACTCATGAAAGCATTAATCAGCAGGCATATCACCGAAAGTAACAAGAAGATAAACAGGGGAGGGCGTAATAAAATCAGCCCAAACAGAAACTGGTTAAAGCTGCCTTTAGAAATGCCTTTACCAATAAGCGTAAACCCAAATTTGAAATATCTGAACCAAGTATTGATCCAGCGCGAACGCTGATTAACGAGCTGATGAGGGTTGGTAGTTTTTTCATCGTAAACTATCGCTTTGCCAGTAAAAGCTATCCTAATATTACGGCCAACGATTGCCGATTGCAGTATCTTGTCAAAACCGGCCCCCGTAATATCCAGGTGCTCCAGGCACTCGCGATAAAGCGCCACAGTAAACGCCATCCCTGAACCTGCCAGCGTAGCCGATGAGCCCGCTTTGAACAATATCTTGCCGTCATAAAAATGATAGTAAATATCCCGCGCTGCGTCAAGGCAGGCATAGGTGGTATCCAGGTTTTTTGCTTCGCGGATACCCTGAACGGCTAAATATCCCCGGTTAAAGCATTTGTTCAGTTCGCACAGGTAATCGGGGTGAGCAAGATTATCACTATCAATTATGGTGAGGCGGTCATGTTGGCGTTTGAAATTATTGATGGCATAAAAATGCGACCGTGTATTACTGGCCAGTGTTGTTTCGGGGCGAAGTATGATCACCCGGTCATCATCAAAATGCAACTTGCTTACGTCACATTTGTCAGCTACAATATAGATCAGGTAATTACTGTAGTTGAGCGCAAGCAGTGAGTTTACAGCAGCGGGTATATGTGTAACCTGCTCGTAAGCCGTTATAATAATGGCGTAATCGGCCTCCTGTTCCTCATCAGAAAGCGCTGCGTTGCTTTTTTTTAATAACGACAAAAGATAGATGCAAACAGGTAAAACAAGATTGTAGCCAATCAGTACCTGTAACAAAATCCATATGATTGCTATCACCGTCATTTTTTAGGTTGATTCAAGGTTTGTTAGCTCATCCCGGTTAACTGTGTTAAGGATCCATCCGCAAAATTTATCATGCAGGTTTTTAAGGTAAGCTATATGTTCCCTGTCTGTACGACTGATGGTTTTTCCGGCTTCAAAAACAGTTATTACCTTATCGGCAAACATGGTCCATTCCTTTGATTTATTCAGTGTTTCCAGTGCTGGAGCTTCAATAATGATTACATCAAAGGCTGTTTTCAGAGCTGATAGTTTTAAGCCTATTTGCTGAACATCGCTTTCCTCAAGTAAAGACCTGCCATGTCCTTTATTTCCAAGTAATGAGATCCGGGTATTTGCTTGTAGTAAAGACACATCATCGGAACCTTTTAAGAAGTCTTCCAGATAAACTTTAGTTTGGGTTGAATTTGTAATATCGGGATTGTTAAAATTGCCATCTATCAATAACACTTTTTTGTTGATAGATGCGTAAGCATAGGCCAGGTTTATAGCTAAAAAAGTTTTTCCCTCAGCCTTTGTTATGCTATTGATAAGCAATGTTTTGCCGCTGGCAAGCTCATTATCTACCTCAAACCTTATGGACTGCATCAGGTTTCTGAATTGCTTAAATTCATCTGTTTCGGTTTGCCCGTTCCAAATATCTTTCAGATCAATTGATTTGCTCTTGAGCAAATTAAGGTAGCCTAAAACAGGTATTTTGGTACGGTTGGCAAGTTCATGCGGATTTTTAATAGAATGATCAAAAAAGAACAGGATAAACAACACAACAATACAAAAGGCAAAACTGATAATGAAGCTCAGAATTACCAGTAGCATTTTTTTTGAGGGTAGGGCAATTCCGGGTTCTGCTCTTTCTATCAACCGTAGCTGGGTAGAAAAATTGGATACCATACTGGCCTGGTTATACCTTTGTAATATTTCAAGGTATTCCTGACTCGCTACGCTGATGGCACTTTCATAAGCCTGTATGGTACCTTCATGAGGTACAAGGCCGTTAAATTCATTATATAAGCGTGAGAGTTCGCCATCTATGGAACCTGTGCTGTGTTTTGCAAGCTGATGTTGGATCTGTAAGCCCAATTTCTGATCAATCAGGTCTTTTTTTGTTGACATTGGGTTTAAAACATACTTATCAGACAATTGCGAAAGCTGCGTTGATACGACTTTATTAAGCGAGTCGATCCGGGTTTTGTATTTTGGGTCAAAATTGTTCTGAACATATTTGTCATTCGCGGCCTGCAGTTCATCCCTGGTTGACAGGAGTTGCTGGGTTACAGCAATTTTACTGCTTTCCAAATATTTACGGTCGGCAGGGTTAAATTGTTGATCAATGTTATTGATGGCAGCCTGCGTAGCCTGTATGTTTTTTTGTGCTTCCTCCCGGCGGGTTTCAAAATCGGCCATCTGCCCATATATACTTTTGGCTTTTTCGTTAAGATTAAGTACGTGATTCCTGATTTTGTATGCTTTCAGGTTGGCCATTCTTTTGTTCAAGGAATCTTCTTTGGCACGTAAAAGCGCACCTAAAAAACCTACAGCCTTACGCTGGTTTTCCTTTACCAGCAGGGTGTAATAGTCAATAAATTCTATGCAAAGGATATTCACCACAATGGCAGATAATTCAGCATTTTCCGAATCAAAGTGAACCGTGATATAATCACTATTTTGAACCCTGTAAACCTGCAGCGTTTTAAGTATCGACTGATCATCATAATGCATAGATACCACCAATTTATTTAACCGGTTTTGGTCAGGATTAAATAAGGAAAGGCCGTCGCGGGTTTTATACAAACTGGTAAGAGTGCTCACGGCACGCTGTTTTTCGTTTGTGCTTAATTCTTTAAACAAAGGGCTTGGGTCACGGTAAGGCTTATCACTCGTTAAATCATGTATGATCAGTTTGTATGCAAGCTGATCGAGCATTTTTTTGGATCTCAGCATCTCGGTAAGATTGCTGAACTCCTGGTTTATCTGTGATTCCTGCGCATTGTTATTATTTAAAAGTTGCTGTGTCTGATCAACTATTCCGGTTGCAATTCGGGCCTCAGATGAGTAGGAGTCAGGCTGATTATGCACCAGGAAATAAGTAATAATAACGGTAATTACCGGAATGACAATTAGTGTTAGTTTATGCCTTTTAAGGATTTTGAAAAAATCACTAAATTCCATCTATTTTATGTTTTCCAGTTTAGTACCTAATAGTTCTTCAAGGTCAGCCTTAGCAGTGAAAAGATTAGCTTCAGCCTGTATCTTGGTTTGCTGGTGTTCGGTATATTGTATTTGCATTTTGTTATAATCTTCAAAAGTCAATTCGCCTTTTTGAAACCTGTACTTAGCGTCCTTTAACGCACTTTCAGTCTCCAGGGTTGACCTTGTTTGTAATTTCACCTCGGCTCCGCGTTGTATATACATATAATATCTCTTTTTAACTTCGGTAGTAAGGGTTATAAAATATTCGTCCTGGTCGTTATGGGCTATAATAAGTTCCTCCCTGGCCTGTTTGATAAGCRACGGCTGCGAAACTAACGCACCGATGTTTACAAATACCCCTGCCTGAAAGCCCCTGAAATAGCTGGTTGTAGGGTTTGCAGGATCAACGCCATTATTAACGCCTGGCTGGTATATATAGGAAACAGTAAATGCATTAAGCAACCCGGCTTTTGTTTTAGATATATTGGAATTAGCAATATTGATGCGGTTTTGATAGGAACGTACCCTGGGGTAGTTCTTTTTAGCTGTATCTATCAGTTTGTTGACATAAGTATCAGATAGGTCTTGGATAATGCTTAATTGTGCCTTTGCGTCTGGTCGAAAGAAAAGATTTAACAGGAAAATAAGAATTAGAAATTTTTTAAAAGACATAGTTATTCTTTTTGCTATTTAATGACCATTAGGCCATCTGCCCGTCCTTAAATATGTTATTGGCATATCTACGGGAATGCTTCACATTTTGTTTAGTAAATGACATCAATTTTTATATAAAAGTTAAAGCTCTCCTGTGAATGCTTTCTTTTCTTTAAAATATTGATGATTGTTTTATGTTAACAAGCTAAGTAGGATGAAATCCAAAAAGGGAATGAGTTCTGAGCTTCGCGAAATGAAAATACTTGAGAGGATGATGTTAATAAGGTATCCTCCCAAGTATTATAAGGTTTAGTTGATAATGTTATTTAGTATATAAAAAGCTTGTATTGCGATAGCCAGATGCCGTGTTGCTGTACCAATCGGTGTAAGTAGTACCGCCAGACGCTGCCCATTCGGCAAAGTGAAGATATGCTTTAGTTATGCTCGCCCCTTCAATTGGATATTGAATGGCTGTTGTATAACTTATCGCCCATGGACCGTTCTCTTTTGATAAGTAATATTTACCACTTGCCGGTACTGAAGCATCATCATCTGTGTTAAACAGTTTGGTGTCGACTTTATCGGTTGGCGCATAACCGGGCAGGTGAACTTCGTAACCACGGCGCAGGTTGCTTATCAGGAACGGATTAAACGATGACGCTGTAAGGTTTGCCTGATCAACCGGAGAAGTAAAGTTAACCGTTACTGTAGTGGTTGTACCGTCTACCTTGTCTTTTGTTGGCACGGTATTGATCAGGTACGAATTGTCTGGATACTTCAAAACATTGTCATGATTATCAAACGGAATGATAACCGCTTTGCTTTGGCCGCTTTCAACACCGTTTGATGCCATTGTAATGTAGTTACTTGTAATTTTTTGCCCTGTTACTGATGATACTGCTGAGGCAGCTACAGGCAGTTGTACACCAAAGCCATTTTTAAATGATGCTCCTGCAGCTACTGGCACAAAGTCGCCACTTAATGATACCACCTGGTTTTTGGCATTGCTAATAAAAGTGTAGCGGTAGTTAACTATAAGATCATTTAGGTCATAATCGCCTTTTTTTGGCCAGTTATCTTCAAAAGAAACCTGAGCATAAGTACTTGATGAAGGATAATAACTAATATATGCTTTTGTAGCATCATTTGGATAAGCGTCTAATTCGTCAAGTACCCCATCGCCGTCTTTATCGCCGCCATCATCAATAGCAGGAATACCATCATTAGATATTGCGGTTATAGGGTTGGCGGTAGCGTAAACAACAAGGTCATTAAAATCGTTGTCGGAGCCCGATTGACGGTTGACGTCATCAAATCCCATCAGGAATAATTTATGAACAGCATCATACAGTACAACGCTATGTTTGCGGGCAGCTGCGGTAGATTCCGGGTTCAGTTTATCGTTTGAGTAAAATTTGGTTGCACTGGTATTCACACCGCTGCCTGTCCACGCGTCCTGGAACAATACAAATGCAATGGTTGTACCGGCTTCAAAAGTACCAAGTTTTACCTTATCGCCGCTTTTTAAGCCGCCACCTGAGCCAGAGGCCGAAGCATTAGGGAAAATATAAGTAACTTCATCAATACCGCCGAACAATGTTCCGCCGGTTGCCTGTGTTGGCGGGCTGTTGGTTTTGTATGTATAGTAGCCCAGCGAGTTTTTAAAACCAGCTCCCTCAGATACAAAAGTTATCCATACGTCAGATTTCGCTGTTACGTTGATAGTTGATGTAACTGATGACGTAAGGTATTCAGGATGAGTGGTGGTTAATGGTTTTGCTTCGGGCAGAGAAGCATTGATATAGGATAATAATGATGCGTCAATAACATCACCTGTACTTAGCAAATAAGCCGGACGTCCCTGATTGTTTGGATTTGTGAATGCATTTGAAGCTGAGTAGCCGGTTGGATAAGAGTAATCTACACCCAACAAGCCTTGTGTGTGTAAACCCGAAGTTGGTGCATTGCCGGTTGTTTTAACAGTTACATCTTCAGGGATAATATCGCCAGAGTAACCTTCAGCGCCACCTATAACCACGGTTGTTGAAGTGCCGTTAATAGACGCCGTAGCGTTGCGGATTAAACCAACATACGAGGGGTCAATAACCAGTTGGGTAAGATAGGAGGGTACCGTAACTTTACCTTGTAGTTTACCGGCGGCATCAGTCACACCTTTAAATATAGGAGCTTCGGTATTTGCAGAGTTGTAAACGCTGACTACCACGCCTTTCAGCGCCTGATTGTTATTAGAAAGAAGCGTGACACTGAGGTTTACTTCTTTTGATGTTGTGAAATTAAACCCGTCAGGAGCGATTTTCTCTACTGGAGGAATAATGACGTTGTTATCCGGCGTGCGGTTCTCCTTTTTACAGGATATAAATCCGGTAGTTAAAATTATTAACAGAAGGGTATTTAATTTTTTCATGTAAATTAATTAGTATTGTTATACGCACTTAGCCAACTTTTGTTCCAATATTATATAACCTTCATTTTATATATAAAAAGCTGCGAATAGTGTGGAGTGAGAAGTATATGAGCGGCATTATTTTCTACACATGGTGGGGAATTTTTGCTTTTTGAGCAACTTGAGTGGGATTCAAACAAGATGTTACACCATTGCTTATGCTTTCATAAATAATGGAAATTAAAATATCTTAAGTGATATTTATTAAAAATAATATCTGTTGCAAGTTGGGGTTGGTGTAATTATAAATTAACATTACAAATTAATTTATAATTTAAGATCATTCATCCTTTGCCACAATATCATTAATAATCATATCGGCGTGGATACGGGAGTTTTCAATAAACCATAAATGGGTATCCATACCACCACAAACTACACCGGCCAAGTATAAACCGGGCAGGTTGGTTTCCATGGTTTCGTGATTGTATTGCGGAATGAACTTATCTTCAGATAGTATGATGCCCAATTTTTTCAGGAAATTGAAATTAGGTTTATAGCCCGTCATAGCCATTACATAATCGTTGGGGATGGTGATTATTCCTTCGGGAGTTTTAATATCTACTTCATGCTCGCGGATAGCCTGAAGGTTGGAGTTAAAATAAGCCTTAATACAGCCTTCTTTTATCCGGTTGATGATATCGGGGCGTACCCAATACTTTACACGGTTGCTGATCTCGCTGCCACGTACCACTAAAGTAACTTCGGCGCCTTTACGATAGGTTTCGAGGGCAACATCAATGGCCGAATTACTGGAACCAACCACTACCACTTTTTGCAGGGTATAATAATGCGGATCCTGGTAATAGTGTTTTACTTTTGGCAGGTCCTCGCCGGGGATATCTAAATTAACCGCGATATCATAAAAACCGGTAGAAAGTATTACTCTTTTAGCCTGATAGCTTTTTTTGCTGGTGGTTATAGTATAGGTGCCATTTTCATTTGTTACGTTGGTAACCTCCTCAAATAAATTAATAGGCAGATGGTTTGAAAGAGCAACCCTACGGTAATACTCCAATGCATCGGCACGGGTGGGTTTATTGTGTACGGTGACAAATGGCACCCCGCCGATCTCCAGTTTCTCGGAGGTGGAGAAAAAAGTCATGGTTGACGGATAATTGTATAGTGAGTTAACCAGGCAGCCTTTTTCAACAATAACAAAACTTAAACCTGCTTTTTGAGCTGCCAAACCGCAAGCTAAACCAATTGGGCCGCCGCCTATAATGAGTATATCGAGCATTTATATATTATTAAGACTTTTAAAGAAATTTGAAACCCGCAGAAGGTTTTAAGCCTTTTTGCCATGCCGGCAAAAATAAGAAAATAAAAAAAGGGTAAGCTACTTTTATCGCGCCGCTCAACTCTCTACCCTTGCTGCGTTCCCGCCCTGGGGGAGTTCAAGAGGAGCTGGCCGTAAAAGACTTACCCCGGCGCAAATATAGAAAAAGGTTTGCTTTTGGTTAATAAATTGTTAAAAAAAGATAATTATCTATTGTTTAGACCATTATCTTTTTGATCGCTTACTTTTATTAAAGTATAGCGGGGGAAGGAGTTGATCCTTTACTTAAATGTAGCCTTTTATATTCCTTATAATGGTCAAACAGTTTGCCGCTTTCCTTTTCTAATATGGTCAGGAAATCAACTTTAAATGAATCTTTATATTCAATTTTTTGAAAATAGGGCCATAAAGTATTAAAAAACACAGTAGGTATTTTCCTGGTAATGGTAATATGGGGGTTGAGCCTTCTATTTATCCTTAATGCCTGTTTAATACTATCGAACCAATATTTTGTTTCTTCATCTAACTCTAAAGCCGCATAAATAGTCCTGAAATTTGGTCCATGTACAAAAAAATCAAAACCGGTGATCTTTAATTCATGAGAGGGTATGGTTCTGATCTTGAAATCCATCAATTCGTAAAATGCCCTTAACGCGATGGGTTTTTGCGTAAACTTGTCAACTTCATCCCTGATAAAGTCAACAGAAATATGCGCTTTGGCATACATGCCAGGAAATTTCCCTATGTGTTTACCACATGAGCGCTTGAACGCGTTTATTTTTTTATCCACATGCTCAGGAGCCGGAATAATGGTGAGGTAATCTTTGTAATCCATGATGTTTGGTTAAAAAAGATTGATTTGATTTTGTAGTGTTATGTCAGCAATAGCTTGTTTGCTGATAATAGCTTCTGCATTTAATGATCCTTTATTACTTTTAAACTCAAAAGTTTTAAATGCCATCCATTGGGGCGAGGGTGTAAATGTTTCGCGCTTCAGTATCTTAAGCTCATTTACCCAGAACGGCTCTACCAGTTTTTTATGTCTGAAATTGGGCCACAACAGGTTAAAATCATTCTCCGGAATATCCCTCACTACGGTAATATGCGGTATGATTGTTTTTTTAATGCTTAGTTTTTTCTTTAACAAGGTAAACCATTCATCAACCGAGGGCGTGATCCTGATATGCGCATAAATGGTCATCTTGCTATGCAGATGGGTGAAATATTTAAACCCGTCTACATGTAATAAAACCGGTGGTATTTCATTTATGCTTTTTTCGAGTTTTAAATGATTAGTATCCGCCATAAATGGTTTCTGACGTTCTAAATGATGTACAGAGATATGCGCCGGCGAATCCATGCTTTTGTAATTGCCAATTAATTTAGCAGAAGCTTTTTTATAACGGGTAATTTCGTGTTTCACATGCTCAGGCGGCGAAAGCAGCATTAAATAATCCTCATACATATACATGGCAGCTGTTTTTAATAAAACAAAAATGCTAATATTTGTAGTAAATTACAAGATTAATTTTCATATTTGTGCATGGATGCTAAGCGGCATATAGTACATATTGATCTTGATTCCTTCTTTGTATCGGTTGAGCGTAAGTTTAATCCCGAACTGATAGGCAAGGCGGTGATCATTGGTGGCTCTGCCGAAAGGGGAGTGGTGGCCTCGTGTAGTTATGAGGCGCGTAAATATGGCGTGCACTCGGCTATGCCTACCCGTCAGGCTTTAAAGCTTTGTCCACATGCTATTGTGCTCCATGGCACGCATGGCCGCTATTCAGAGGCATCGCGCGAGGTAACACAGATCATCCATGACTCGGTACCGCTTTATCAAAAAACTTCTGTTGATGAGTTTTATATTGATTTAACCGGTATGGAGCGTTTTTATGATTGTTACCAGATAGCATCAAATCTGCGTCAGAAAATTATCAGGGAAACCGGGCTTCCCATATCCTTTGGTATGGCTTCGGGGAAAACAGTAGCAAAAATGGCAACCAACCAGGCTAAACCCAACGGAGAATTATTTATTAAACATGGTGAGGAAATTCAGTTTTTAGCACCGCTGAACATCGGAAAAATACCCGGGCTTGGCGAAAGCACCTGCCAAAAATTGTACCAGTACGGTATTGAAAAAATTGGCGACCTTCAAAAAACAAACATCCGTTTCCTGGAAGCGGTTTTTGGTAAGGCAGGCAGGTATCTTTGGGAAAAGGCTCATGGTATTGATGACAGTGAGATAGTGCCGTACTCCGACCGTAAATCCATATCAACCGAGCATACTTTTAACAATAATATAAACGACCAGCGTACATTGGAAACCATCCTGGTATCCATGACTGAAGAACTATCGGGCAAGTTGCGCCGGGAAAATAAGCTATCATCATGTATGGCTATAAAAATACGCTATGCTAATTTTGAAACCCATACCCAGCAACAAAAAATACCGCTTACCGCGGCCGAGCATATCCTGATACCCGGAGTAAAGAACCTGCTTAAAATGGCATGGAACCAGCACCGGCCCATCCGGCTGATAGGGGTAAGGCTTAGCAATTTATGCACAGGCAGCTACCAGATCAATTTATTTGAGGATAATGAGGAGCGCATCAGGCTTTACCAGGCGATGGATAAAATCAACTTTAAGTTTGGCGATAAAACCGTTTGCCGCGCCGCGGGGATGGAAATAGGGACACGGAATTTTAATCCTTTTCTTAAAGATTGAGTGCTGGTTATTTGAACCTTCTGGCTCAGGATCCCTTTCAGGAGACCCTGAGCGAATAGAAAATATCATTTCGAAAGAGCCAGCGGGAGGAATGAGGGTAGTGCGAAAGAGAAACTATCTCTTGAGCGATAGCGAAAAATCTTCTACACCATGCAAAGTTCGTATGAAAAGTTGTATAAGATTTCTCTCTACGTTCGAAATGACAAGGTTTTTTGTTCCAGAACCGCGCTTTGTTTAATACCATTGGTCACCGGTTCATAACCATTGGTCAAAATAATTTTACCCGGCCGCTTACGGTTGCTTCTTTTGATCAAAAAAAGAAACAACATGGAAACCACACAACGTCAAAGCTACCTGGACTGGTTAAGGATCTTCTCCATAGCAGGTGTATTAATTCTTCATTCGGCCATGCCTTATGCCGCTGGCGAAACCTGGCATATCCGCAATAAGGAAACCAGCGATCTGCTTACTTATTTCATTGCTTTTTTACACTTATTCAGGATGCCGCTGTTGTTTTTTATCAGTGGTACAGTAAGTTATTACATGATGCAGCACCGCAGCGCCTTGAGTTTTATTGGGTTACGTTGCACCCGTTTACTTATTCCTTTGCTGGTAGGGATGTTCATTATAGTGCCTCCGCAAATCTACATGGAACGCTTAACACAAGGCTTTACAGGCAATTACTGGGAATTTTACAAAACCGTATTTGAGTTTAAACCCTATCCGCTGGGTGGAAGTTTTAGCTGGCACCACCTTTGGTTTATCGCCTACCTGTTTATATACGACCTGGTGTTCGCTCCATTTTTTATGTGGATGATATCTGATAAAAGCAACAATGTTAAACAGGCCCTGCATCGCTTAAGTAAAGGCAAGCTTGTATATCTTTTAGCTATTCCATCTATCATATGGTATGCGCTGCTAAGCAAACGACTCCCCGAAACCGGCGACCTGGTGCATGACGGCTGCTATTTTGTTTACTGGCTGCTTTTTGTGCTGGCTGGTTTTATATGTATCCTAATTCCTTCGCTAATGGATAGTTTGCAGCGTAATCGCCGTTTTGCCATAAGCATAGGTTTTGTGAGCCTGATGATGTACTATTACGTGTGGTTTAACGATGCAAAGCTACCGTTTGTACCCGATGCTATATGGCCRCTGTTTTCCGCCGCTTTACGCCCCGTTATTGCATGGGGTTGGGTGCTGGGCTTTATTGGATATGGCAAACAATATCTTAACCGTTCGCATCGCATCTTGAATTATTTAAATCAGGCTGTGTATCCTTTTTATATCCTGCATCAAACAGTAATTGTTATTTTAGCTTATTACATTACCCGGTCGGCTGGCGATACTGTTATCATGAAATACATTTTTACTGTAGTTGTTACTTTATTTATTACCATGGGTATTTTCCATTTTTTTGTGAAGCCATACCCAGTGATCCGTTTCCTGTTTGGTATGAAGCCATCAAACAGCGTTAAGAAAAAAGGTGCAGTAGCCAATAAAGTGCTTACCGTAAAAGAACCATTAACAGAAGTTGCAATTTAAAGTGATGACAAGGCAACGATTTTTAAGATCTATTTTTCCGGCATTATATGGCTTGCTCGTTTATGCTACAATCAGGTTGTTGCAGGACACCGAAAGTGGTTCCCATTTCTGGAACAGGCCACTGCTGCTTAATTCTCTGGAGGCTGGATTAAGCATAGTGGTAGGGTACTTAAATATATATATGATCAACCGCGTTTGTGATCATAATGACCAGCGCCAATCTGAGCATAAATTAACTTCATCATTACTATGGCGTGAAATATTACTGCTCGCAGGTATGAATACGCTGGTAGTCAATTTAATATTTACCCCAATGGCGTCAGCTACAGATGATGGTTTATCATGGAGCGATCTGGTTAGTATTAATGTAGTACCGCTGTTATATGTTCTTATTTATTATGGGGTTATTCGTAGTGGCAAGTTTTTAAAAGCGTATGTTCAGCATCAGCTGCTTGTTGAAAAACTGACCAACGACCAACTGGAAACCGAACTTAAATTTTTAAAAGCACAATATCATCCGCACTTTTTGTTTAACGCGCTAAATACCATTTACTTTCAAATGGATGAGGATGTGCAAGGGGCCAAAAAAAGTACAGAATTGCTATCCAGCTTGTTAAGGTATCAGCTTTATGACCAGCAACAGCAAGTCTCTATAAGGCAGGAACTGGAGTATCTCCAAAATTACATCCAGCTTCAAAAGATCAGAGCGAGTAAAAAAATGAACTTGAATGTATATTTTGATGAACTGTTGGCTGATCAGCAGATTTACCCGTTACTTTTACTGCCCTTGGTTGAAAATGCGTTTAAATATGCAGGAGGAAAATATGGAATTGATATTACTGCTAAGGTGAGCAATGATGTTTTTGTTTTTTCCGTCTCCAACGATGTTCCTGCCCAAATGATATCTCCGGATAATTATAGCGGTATTGGGCATGAGAATTTGAAACGGCGCCTGCACTTGCTTTATCCTGAAAAGCACAGGTTGGTAGCCGGCCGGCAGGGAGATCGTTATATAGCAGAACTGGAATTAAATTTTTAAAAGGATGAACCCGATCAGTTGCATTATTACCGATGATGAACCTTTTGCCCGGAAAGGCCTGGAGGGATATGTACTTAAAACCGGCTTTTTTGATTTGAAAGCACAATGCGAAGATGCTATGGAGCTTGGTGCGGTGTTAGCACAACAACCGGTCGACTTGCTTTTTCTGGATATTCAAATGCCGCATTTAACTGGTGTCGACTTTATAAAATCGTTACCAAATCCGCCTAAAGTGATTTTTACTACCGCTTTTAAAGAATATGCAACGGATGGTTTTGACCTGGATGTGCTTGATTATTTGCTAAAGCCTATTTCTTTTGAGCGTTTTATGAAAGCAGCTTTTAAGGCTAAAGATTACTTTGAGCTCAGGAACAATAGTAATGATGCAGACTACCTGTTTGTAAAAAGCGAAGGAAAGCTTGAAAAAGTGGTGTTTGATGAAGTATTGTACATAAAAGGGATGGAGAACTATGTAGAGATCCATACTTTAAATAGAAGAATAATTACGCATAGCACTTTAAAAGCACTGACAGACAAACTGCCTCAACGTAAATTTTTACAAACGCATAAATCTTACATTATTGCGCACAGTAAAATTACTTCTATTGAGGGAAACATGCTCAATATAGGCCAACATCAGGTACCTATAAGCAGGCAATTGAGAGAACAGGTAATGCATGCACTCATCAATCAAAACAGACATTGATTTATTTAGTCAGATCCTTTTTCATTAGCAGGTCAGTTTGCTTATCGTTACCTAACATGAACGGATGGCTGCTAAATACCTTAAAACCGTTTTTCTCGTAAAAACCAATGGCTTTATGGTTATGTTCCCATACACCAAGCCAAACATATTGAAGGCCCTTATCCTGTGCTGTTTGTATAGCGAAGTTTAATAGCTGATAACCAATTTTTTTGCCATGATGTTCGGCCACTACATAAATACGTTCTACTTCAAGGGATGGGCTTTCCTGAAGTTCAGTTTGGGCGGCATTTAAATTTATTTTGATATAACCGGCAATCTGGCCATCAAGCATGGCAAAATAAAAATATGAATCAGGATTGTTAAGCTCGTCTTGTATTTTTTGTTGGGTAAACGCAGTTGAGGCGTAGGCCTCCATGTTTTCCGGAGCATTTAAATGCGCAAAAAAATCAAAAAAGGTTTTTCTGCTGAATGTAAGCAAGGTATCCGCATCAGCTATTGTAGCCTTTTGTAGGGTGATAATATTATCCGTCATTGGGTTAATTAGGGAGATGAAAATACTTAGTCAAATTGTTCCTTGAGGCGCACCAGGCGGTCTATCATCAGGTTAAGCTTTTCTTCCTCATTTTTAAACATACGTGGCTTTAAATAAAACGTGGTGAACAAAAACCATATAATTATTGAACCATAAGTAAGGAGTTTAAACGGTAGAGAAGAGGTTGACAGTACTTCTGCAAAGTATAGTGCAAGCCCCGTACTGATCAACAATATATAAATGTAATAGAACCAGCCGATAATTTTTGTTCTTGTCTTTTGGTAGGCCTTTAAGCCGTCAAGGTATTCGGAGGGATTAAGAGTGGCATCGCGCTTGCTTAGTATATGGTAGTGCCTTACAATGAGCGACAGGTACATGAGCATGGTGACCAACACAATTAAAATACCCACTGTAGTGACCCACGAGTTAAAGGCCAGGAAAAATGTAACAACAAAAGCAAATACAGCTATTGCTGCCATGGCTATAATAGTCCAGTACAACCTTGTAGTTATGCTGCGAATCCCCTTCTTTACCTGCTTCAGCACCTCATCCACTGAAAGCTGATCTGGTTTTGGCTGTCCCTGCCAAACCGACATCAAATGATCAAAGTCTTTCATACTGGTTATATAATTCTGTTAATTTTTGTTTTATACGATAAATCTTCACCCTCAGGTTCCCTTCTGATATGCCCGAAATTTCAGCTATTTCGGGGTATGGCACTTCATCAAGCACCATTGTTATTATAATTCTTTCTGATTCTTCCAATTTTGATATACACTTATACAGCAAAGCCACCTTCTCGTTTTTATCCGATAGTTCTTCCCTTTTTGTTTCGGCTATTTGCGGAGTAAGCTCGTCTTTAGCCTGTCGTTTTTCTGATCGTAAGTAGGTTAAACAAGTATTTACGGCAATGCGGTATATCCAGGTTGATATCATAGCCTGGTTTCGGAATTTTTCTAAATTTTGCCAAACTTTTAAAAAGGTTTCCTGCAACAGGTCATTGGCGGCATCATCATCGCCGGTATAACCATAGCATAAATGGAATATCTTTTTAGAATTAGCTTCATATATTTGCTTGAATGCTGCTTCTTTGTTGGCCACTGTGTTAATAGAGTTTTAAATTTAGATTACATTTATACCTATATGTTACAACAGATAATCATTCTTTTTAAACCATCCGAGTTTTTGTTCCGCATCAGCTATTAAGGTGTTATAGCTCTCCGCATAATCATATTGCAGGTCCTCATGCAGTTTAATTATCAAATTACGCACTTTTTCTACC
>NZ_JBFUJG010000117.1:0-16701 GCF_056401495.1 Mucilaginibacter sp. P4_E8 | reverse complement strand
ATTGACAATGTGTTAGGTGTTGATACATATATTTACAGAACTTTTGATAATTTTGTTAAAAAAGTCAGGAATTTAATTTGACTTATACTGTTTTATATAATTCATATAGCAAATGGCTGCAGGCAATGACCATCAGGATATAAAAAGAGAGAAAATTTTAGAGGCTTCTTATCAGCGGTTTTTACATTATGGTTATTCAAAAACCACCATGAATGAAATTGCCGGCGATCTGTCAATGTCAAAAGCTTTGCTGTATTATTACTTTCCTGATAAAAGTCAGTTGTATATTGCAGTGATGCGTAAGCTGTCTAATGACTACTTAAAAATTTTAGAAGATAAAATAGATACTTTTACAAATCTTAAAGAAGCCTTTGTTTTCCAGATCAATACAAATCATGACTTTATTGTAAGTAACTATAATTTCTTTGATTTTTTCAGGCTTAATGAACAAAACCTTCCTGATTCCATATGGGAAATTGTTGTTCAGGTTCATTTGTCAGAATTGAATTTATTAAGCAATGCGATAAAAACCGAAATTGAACGCGGCACTATCAAACCAATAGATAACCCCGACGAAATCGTTGACTTGTTGCTTGACGCCTTACACGGTATAAGAGTTGGTGCAGTGTCGCAAAAGAAAACAAGCTTTCCGCGTAAAGAACATTTAGAAGAAATACACGCCAAAAAACTATTACTGATCGATATTTTTATCAAGGGATTGATGTATTAAGTAAAAGGATCCCAAAATTGATTTACTGTCAGTTATTAGTCAAAAGATTGATAATCAGGCATACGCCGAATATTATTAAATACCTTTGTTCTTGTAAATAATTTCTAAATGCGGTTTTATTCCCTTAGATGTTATTCAAAGAAACTTCCTATTTAATAAGAGGTGATTGTTTTAGAGTGATTTAGCAGAATGGAGTATATCCATTCTGCTTTTTTATGCTTTAGATACATTTTAGCAAGGCCAGCGGAAATGTCTTGAAAATGGAATCAACAGTGATATGATCAGTATAGGCGGATGATTTACCGCTTAATAAATTATCCCATTTTATGGGCGCATCCTTAGGCAAAATGATCTGCGTATTTCCCCAATCAATATCGCCCGGGTGGTTGCTATCAGCATTTATTTGTCCTAAATGTAGCGGTATAGCTATAATGTACCAGTTATTATCATTCTGGCGGGCATAAGCCAATACATTATCCTTGTATTTGCCATTAACCTGAAGTGGTATGTAGATGCCGTTTTTAAATGTTTCCGTATCATTTTTGCGCTCATTAAATAAAAGCTGTGTAAGCCAAAGTTTGATGCCGGCATTGTAACGATTTGCCCAAAGCAGGTCAATTGATGTTTTTGAGGCCATCAATTCCTGTAAATTATACGCTCTTGCTTCATAATCAACCTGGCGGCGATTATCCGGATCAACCATGCTCAGATCCCAAAACTCGCAGCCCTGGTAAACGTCAGGAACACCAGGGCAGGTAAATTTTAAAACTGTTTGTGCCAGCGAATTGATAATGCCATAGTCGGCAATTTTTATTTGAAGCTGCCGAAAGCTTTTCATAAAGGCACTTTCGGGCTGTATTATAGCATCCACGAATTTTTTGCAGCTTGCTTCATATAGTTCATTCGGCTCGGCCCATTGTGTGTGTAGTTTGGCCTCGCGCAAGCCCTTTATCAGGTATTCTTTCATTCGGGTATGAAAATCATTCCCATCCTCGCCGGGCATTGGGTAACTGCCTGCTATACTTTGATAAATCAGGTATTCATCGTTGGCATCGGGTACTTTATTTGTTTTGTATTTGCTGTTAACCTTTTGCCAGTGTGTAACCATATTCAGCCAATCATCTGCAATATCAGTTAGTACGTTAAGCCTGGCCCTAACACCTTCACCACGTTTGGTATCATGGGTGGCTGTAGCATTAATGGATAATGGCCATTCCTGTTGACGGGTAACCATGTAATTATGGAATTCATCAACCGGTAGCCCAAAGGTGAGTGGTGTATCGCCAACCTCATTATGGCCAATAAAACGATCATAAGTATACATTAGGGTATCTTCAACACCTTTGGCCATCAGCGGGCCTGTAAACTGCATACAGCGCAGGTAGAGATTTAAGGCCCTTTGTGCATAATCAGATGATGGGTCATTTTTAAAGAAGATATCCTCAAACAGCGCAACTGTTTCCTTTAATTCAGGTTTAACTTCTCTTATACCCTTAAATATATATTGTATTGCTTTTTGTTCGGCCTGGGGCAAAGGAAAGCTGTTGCCATAATACCTGTAAACCGGGCACCTGATCAAAAACTCTGCAATTACAGTTTTAATTTGATCGGGTTTTATTTTAATGGTATCAGCCAGTTCCAGATCGTAAAAAAGCTGGTAAAGATTTTCAAGTTCCCCCGCCATGTGCTCATACAGTATCAGCGACTTTTTGTTTAATATAGATTGAGTAATGGATGATTTATCGGCATTAAAATTCCTGTAGAAATCAGCAAACTGCTTTTTGCTTTCTGCTTGCGTAAACAGATTGTTTACARCAGCCAGAAAATCATAACCGGTATTACCTTGCACCGGCCAGTTTTTGGGGAAACCTTCTCCATCTTCCAGTATTTTTTCAACCACGACGTAAGTTTCGTTACCTGTTAATTTACGCAAACGTTCAAGGTAAACAGTTGGGTCATAAAGCCCATCAATATGATCTAAACGTAGGCCCTGAATAATGTCCTTATCCAATAACGTTTTAACAAGTTCGTGGCATTTATCAAATACTGCAGGGTTTTGCATGTTGAGGCAAATGAGCCCGTTGACAGTAAAAAAACGACGATAATTAATTTGCTTTTCGGTTTCCTGCCAATAACATAATTGATAATACTGTTCGTCTGATAGCTGTTGCAATAGAGTTGGCTGCTTGTTAACCCGCTCAACGCAGTTTTTTAAATATTTTTTAGTTGGCAGTTGTTGATACAGGGATTTAAGCTGCTGTTTTAATTCGGTAAAGCGGATGTTGTATGTTTTATCATCATCACTTTGTTGTAACTCTTTTGCTTCTTCAATTAACAGATGGATAGTTTCGAGCTTATCTTCGGTTACAGTTTGCAGTATGGAAATATAGGCGTGCAGATTTAAAGGATAATATTGATCTGCATAGGTAAATACAAACTGACCATCCTTGAACGCTATTTTGATTTGCCCGTCATTTAACGCATCCTCAAATGGCAAACCTAAAAGAGGAACCATCACCCTGCTGTGGTACACTGGTGCCGACCATATAATGTCAAAAAAATCAACGTATGCTGAACGCTTGCCTTTCTCCAGCACATCCATTAACCAGCTATTGTTTTGGTGGAAGGCCATGTGGTTTGGTACAATATCCTGTAACCAGCCAATGTTCAATTTTTTGAGGGTTTTGCTGATATTTTCCAGTTGCTTCAAAGTTCCTATCTCAGGATTAATGTGTAAAGGGTTAACTACATCATAACCATGGGTGCTGCCAGGCGTGGCTTCAAAAATAGGAGAGGCATATATAGTGCTAACCCCTAATTGATGCAGGTACGGTATAATGTGCTCAAGATCTTTAAAAGTAAAATCTTTATTAAACTGTATCCGGTAGATAGCAACGGGGTTATGCATAATATTGGGTATATATCAGGATAGACTCCGGAGGTATTGCCATTACACCTGTACTGATTATTTGCGGTGATGAAACAGGTCCATTCCATCCCGGCCCGGCAGAGTCAAATAATTTTTGCCATTGATCTACGCCTTCAGGTATCATCACATTTTGATTGGTATTGGCGAAATTCAACAAACAAATTATGCTCTGCTCGTCAGTCCATCGTTGTAAAATCAATGTATTATTGACTGTATCTACTTCAACGCTCATGTTTTTCCGGTCGGGACTTTTTAGAGCTGGTTGATGCTTTCGTAACCCGATCAGAGCTTTATAATACCTCAGCATGGTTTGGTGAGGTTCCTGGTCAATCATATCCCAGTTTAGTTTGGAGCGTTCAAAGGTTTCTATTGCCTGTGGGTCGGGAGCTTCACCATGAGCATGGAAATCTGCAAATTCAGCTTTGCGACCTTTTCTTACAGCCTTGATCAGCTCTTGATCTGTATGGCTTACAAAAAACAGGAATGGGTTAGGCTCACTTCTTTCTTCGCCCATGAATAGCATGGGCAAAAACGGACTGATCATTACGGCTCCTGCCATCAGCTTTTGCATTTCAAAACTAAACAAATGGCTTGAACGCTCGCCCAGCATCCGGTTACCAACCTGGTCATGATTTTGCGAAAACACCACGAACTGCCTGCCATTTACATCATCAGTACTGGTGCCAAATGTTTTTTGTCGTTGCTCAGAATATTGGCCGTGATATACATAGGCATTTTCATAGGAGTTTGCCAGATCGGCTATGCCATTAAAATCTGTATAATATCCATTTCTTTCGCCGCCTGCTGTTACACGCAGGGCATGGTGAAATTCGTCGGTCCATTGTGCATCCATGCCGTATCCACAGCGATTTACGGGGCTAATGAACCGGGTATCATTCAGATCACATTCTACAATAAGATAATGAGTTTTTCCGGATGCCTGCACCAGTTCAGCCACTTGCCTGCTGATCTCCTGCAAAATATGTTTTGGACTAAAATCTTTAATAGCATGTACTGCATCCATCCGCAAGGCGTCCACATGAAAATCACGGAACCACATCAGCACATTCTCTATAAAATAAAGTCGAACCTCATCGCAGCCGGCATCGTCAAAATTGATAGCCCTGCCCCATGGTGTGGGGTATTTATCGGTAAAGTAAGGCCCGAATTGACTAAAGTAATTACCCTCAGGGCCCATGTGGTTATATACCACATCTAAAACTACAGCCAGCCCTTTACTGTGGCAGCTATTGATCAAATGCTGTAAACCCTGCGGTCCTCCGTAGCTGTTTTGCACCGCGAAGGGAAAAACACCATCATATCCCCAGTTCCTTTCGCCGGGGAATTGAGCTACGGGCATAATTTCTATCGCGGTAATGCCAAGCTCAATCAGATAATCAAGTTGCTCTTTAATGCCTTTAAAGGTGCCATCGCGGGTAAATGTACCGGTATGGAGTTCGTAAAATATATAATCAGCCAGCGGAGTGTTTTTCCATGTAGCATCTGTCCAGTTAAAAGTGTTTACGTCAAATGCTCCTGATGAGCCATGCACGCCATCTGGTTGAAAAAGTGATGCCGGGTCAGATAGTTGTTTGTCATCTACATCAAACCAATATTGGTCATTAGGTTTAATCTCACCGGTGGTTAATGTCCAATAGCCGTGCTCTTCCCTGATTAATGGAAGCATTTGTTTATCAAGTTTGATAAAAACCTTGCCGGCATTTGGTGCCCACAACTTTACCTCAGCAAGTCCCGAAATATTAAAGTTAACACCTATTGATCTGTTATTGATGTTTAGTGCCGCCATTATATACCAATTGGTGTTTAAGTAATATAACCGATCTCCCCGCTACCTGTATGATAGATTCAGCGCTATATTTGCAGGTATTTTCATCTATTTGCTCTTTACCGGTATCTATCAGTAGTTCCCAATCCTTGGCATATTCAATTTTGGGTAATTTGTAACTTAATGGTTCATCATGCGCGTTAAAAATAATGTAGAAACTATCATCAACTACTTTATTACCTTCGGCATTAACGCTATGGAGGCCTAAACCATTTAAAAAAACAGCTACCGATTTGGCAAAATCATGACTCCAGTTATCATCGGTCATTTCAGAGCCGTTGGGTAAAAACCAGGCTATATCAGCAATGCCATTACTTTTTACAGGCTCGCCCTTAAACCAGTTTTTCCTTGAAAAAGCGGCGTGATCTCTCCGCAAACTGATCAATTTACGTGTAAAAGCCTGCAGCTCCTTATCCATTGTTTTCCAGTTTATCCATGAAATTTCATTGTCCTGGCAGTAGGAGTTATTATTCCCTCCCTGTGTGCGGCTCATTTCATCACCGGCAACCAACATGGGTACACCTTGCGAAAGGAAAAGCGTAGTTAAAAAATTCTTTTTCTGTTTCTCGCGTAGCTTATTGATAACTTCATCATCTGTAGGGCCTTCCACACCGCAATTCCATGAACGGTTATAGTTTTCACCATCATTATTATCCTCACCATTGGCCTCGTTATGCTTTTCATTGTATGATACCAGATCGTTCAAAGTAAAGCCATCATGCGCGGTGATAAAATTGATGCTGGCTGTAGGCCTGCGGTATGATTTGTACAGGTCAGAGCTTCCGGTTATGCGGTCGGCAAATTCTGCCAGTGTACTTTCACTTCCACTCCAGTAATCACGTATACTATCACGGTATTTACCGTTCCATTCTGCCCACCCCGATGGAAACTTACCCACCTGGTAACCGCCTTCGCCCAGATCCCAGGGCTCGGCTATTAATTTTACCCGCGATATGATTGGGTCCTGGTGAATGATATCAAAAAAGGCGCTCAGACGGTTAACTTCATGCAGTTCACGGGCCAGCGTGGCGGCAAGATCAAAACGGAAGCCGTCAATATGCATATCCACGATCCAATACCGCAGGCTATCCATCATGAGGCGCAGCACATTGGGTAAATTTGCGTTCAGGGTATTACCCGTACCTGTATAATCCATGTAATACCTCTTATCATCATCTTTGAGGCGATAGTATGAAGCATTGTCAATACCCTTGAAAGATAAAGTAGGACCCATTTGGTTGCCTTCGCCGGTATGATTATACACCACATCAAGAATTACCTCAATCCCGGCTTTATGCAACTCCTTAACCATGTTTTTAAATTCAATAACCTGTTCGCCAAGTACACTGCAGGATGCATAGCGGGCATCTGGTGCAAAAAAACCAATGGTATTATAGCCCCAGTAATTGGTGAGGCCTTTTTCTACAAGATGCCTGTCTGTAAGAAAATCATGAACCGGCATTAACTCAATAGCGGTAATACCCAGATCTTTTAGATAGGCAATAGTAACGGGATGGGCTATAGCCGCGTACGTACCCCTGATATCTTCAGGTATTTCAGGGTGAAGCTTGGTGAGCCCTTTTACATGTGCTTCATAGATCACCGAATTAAAGTAGGGTACGTTAGGACTTTTATCGTCCCCCCAATCAAAATTATGGTCGATAACTACCGATTTGGGGACAAATGCAGCATTATCTGTTTCACTAAAACTCAGGTCTTCATCAGGGTTGCCTACTTCATATCCAAATAAGGAATCATCCCAATCAATTGTGCCTGCAATAGCCTTTGCATAAGGATCTATCAATAGTTTGTTGGGGTTAAAACGATGACCGTTCTCTGGCTCATAGGGGCCATGCACCCGGTATCCATATAATTGTCCGGGTTTTAAGCCGGGTATGTATATGTGCCATATCAAGTCAGAAAATTCGGTGATCTGAATTCTCGATGATTCTATTTCATCGTTCACTGTAGTAAACAGGCAAAGATCAACACCTGTTGCATTTTCTGAATAAAGCGTAAAATTAACCCCATTACCATCCCAGCTTGCGCCACGTGGAAATGGATTGCCGGGGTATGTTATTATTTTCATAAATGTTCAGGTAGTTATTTATTGTTACTAAACTTCAAATTGAAATTAAAGCTAATTGTTTTGGGCGGATAATTTTTTGTTCTGATCAGCATTTAACATGATTGCTTAAAAACGTCAATAATACATTTCCTTTTTTTTAAATAAATTAATTTATAATTGATTGGTATTAATTATAAATGTAAATTTGAGTAACCTAAACAACGAAATTTATGAGCAAGAAAATATTCATCGTTGAGGACGACAATGATTTGTCTGACGAAATACAATCGAACCTGAAAGGAGAGGGTTATCACACTGCTGCTTATCCCGGTAAAAATTCCATAAAGGGTGTTATACTGCAAATGCCCGACCTGGTATTGGTGGATAACAAATTAAAAGACGGTTTAGGGAGCGAACTATGTTCGGCCCTTAAAAAACATCCTTTAACCAGCCATGTCCCGGTAATACTGATATCGAGGGGTGAAAACCTGGCTAATGTAGCCCGGGAATGCGGTGCCGATGCTTATTTAAATAAGCCATTTAATATGGCCAGGCTATTGGAAACGGTAGATAGGCATTTAAATCATCTTGTTTAATCTGTTATAATTTATTGCTCACCATTTTTTAAAGATCACAAATACGGCCAGCACGATGAGCCCAAATCCGGCCAGGTGGTTCCAACCCAGCTTTTCGTCTTTAAAAAAAATGAGCGTGAATGACATAAAAACCACGAGGGTTATAGCCTCCTGTATAGTTTTAAGCTGAACCAGTGTAAAAGGCCCCCCATTGTCTTTAAAACCACCCTCATTGGCTGGTACCTGAAAAAGATATTCAAAAAATGCCAACCCCCAGCTGATCACAATTATGGAGAAGATCCCCAGGTTTTTACCCCATGAATATTCCTTAAACTTTAAATGCCCATACCAGGCAAACGTCATGAATGTATTGGAGATAGTTAAAAATAGAATTGTTTTTAATCCTTTCATGTATTAATAATAGCTAATGATGAGTTAAACAATTTACCTTGTCAATGTTTAAGTTTTCAATAATATTTATTTTTAATTGAAAAGCCGCGCATGATGTATAATTACATCTTGCACGGCTCAATAAAGAATGGTTATTGCTTATGCTTTTACAGCTACATCATCATGGTCAGTGCCGGTAACTACATCATACCAGTCTGCTATATCCTTTTCAAAGGCGGCTGTTTTTTCCCTGAACCGTTTAAGGGTATCATTACCTAAAGGCAAGTGCACAGGAGGATTTTCTGCAGCGGCAAGTTTAACAAAGGCTTGTGCCAGTTTTTCAGGATCGCCTGGTTGTTGGTAGTTAGCCTCAGTAGCAAACTGTCGCATAGCACCTACAGTTTCTGCATAATCATCAATAACGTTTGCAGTACGGCTAAGTGATGATGTATCCAAAAAATTGGTGCGGAAAAAGCCAGGAGCAACTACAGTAGCATGTATGCCCAGTGGCGCAAGTTCCAAAGCCATTCCTTCGGTAATGCCTTCTATGGCAAATTTGGTTGAACCATATAAGCCCCACCCATAATAAGCGCCTAAACCACCAACTGATGATATATTGATCACATGACCTGAATGTTGTTTGCGCATGTAAGGTAATACCGCCCTTATCACATTCAGCGTACCGAATACATTCACTTCATAGTTTTGCTTTACCTCCTGGTCTGTAGCTTCTTCAACAGCGGCCAGTAAGCCATAACCTGCATTGTTTACCAATACATCAATACTGCCAAAATGATCAATGGCTTGCGCGGCGGCTTGTTTTGCTTGTGCTTCATTGGTAATATCAAGGGTTACCACATACAGGTTTTCATTGTTATTAAACTGAGTGGCCAATTCTTCTGGTTTGTTACGAACGGTGGCTACTACTTTATCACCTGATGCTAATACTGCTTTGGTAATATTCAAACCGAACCCTCTTGAGGCACCGGTGATGAACCATGTTTTTTGAGTTTTCATTGCTTTGATTTTTTGTTTGTTTTGATATATCAAAGATGAGGAGAAGCGGTAGGGTAGCTTATAACAATAACAAAGCGTTTATTATGAATTTCAAAGATTGATAAATAAAGCAAATGAAATTAAACTGATTAGTTAAGCATGATGAGCTTTTCTGAATTCGGCAGGGGTGAAACCGGTGTTTTTTTTGAAGAAGAGGTTAAAGCTGGGTTGTTCGGCAAAGCCAATGCTATAACTTATATTTTGTAAGGTCCAGTCGGTTTGTAACAGCAGCACTTTGGCTTCTTCAAGCAGCCGGTTACGGATATGAGTGCTCACATTTTGCCCGGTATGCTTTTTTAATAAAGCATTAAGGTGGTTGGGATGTACCGATAGGCTGGAGGCAAACTCCTTAGCCGTTTTTAATCTTATTGGGGTTTCGTAATTAATACCTGAAGTTTCTGTTTCCAGTAGGTTAAAAAATTGATGGATATGATTAAATTCCTCAGATACACTATCAGGTTTAGGGAAACGGGCTACTTTCATGCTCTCCACCATTAAAAGCTGTAAATAGGCCTGCATGGCATCTTCCTTAAATTCACTTGCAGATAGCTCTTCATTTTTCATACTACTGAATAAATGATTAAGTATCGGGAGGTCACTCTCTGCCAAACGGATTACGCTTTTATGCTTTTCGTTAAATAAACCAAACTTATCAATGGTAGCTTTTAGCTGTGGGTGGCCGTTGATGAAGGATTTTTTGAAGAGTACGTAATAACCGCCAGACTCATCTGAAAGGTTTTTCCATGAAATAATATCATTGGGGTGTATATAAAGCAGGGTAGGCTCTTCAATATAATAGGTGTTGAGCCCCATGGTGAAAACGCCGGCGCCTTTTGTTACCAGCAAAACTTTATAAAAATCGCGCCGGTTAGGCGATAAGTAGTTACGGCATTCGTGCTGCTCGCGGTTAAATACCCTGATGGTCCAGCTTTCATAATAATCACGCATAACCGGTATCAGATCGGGCAGATCGCGCAGGGTATCAATAAGCCGGTTGTCTAATGTGGTTTGCATGAATTTATGTTTCTGTTGCTCAAAATTAAATATTGTAAATGGTATTATTAAACAGGATCGCTTTTTATTGCTTGCCGCGTGTAACGGGCATAATCCCTGAGCTCAATGGCATTTGCTGCCTCATCTACGGTCTGCTGCATTTCTTTCAGGAATCTTTTAAAGATTTTTTCCTTCCAGGGTAATTTAACAAGTATGCGCAACATCGTGGTTTGAAACCATAGCTGTGTATTTGATTTACTTACCATCTCTTTTAAAACGGTTATTCCCAGTTGTTGATTGGCCTTTACAAACCACCTCATCTGGCTTTCGTAATTGTTAAATGCCCTTTGATGATCTCCGGAAGCAGCCGCAAGTTCTCCGGCTAAAACATATGCTCCAACTAATGCCAAGCTGCTTCCCTGGCCAGATGCGGTTGATGGGGAATAACCGGCATCGCCCAGTAACACCACACGGCCGTTTGATAAACTATTCATTTTTACCTGGCTTATGGCATCAAAATAAAAATCAGGTATATCATGAATGGCATCTAATATTTGTGAAATAGCCGGCCCTTCATCCTTAAACTGATCAATAACCATTTGTTTTTGCTGCGCTGTATTACGGTGATCATGATCTGTTGCTGGTGCCGCAAACATGAACAATGCCTTTGCATCCTGATTTTCGCCTGTGCTATATATGTTTACAAGCTTATTCAAAGCAGGATAGCTTAGTTCCCAGTGATCGAGGTCAAAGTGATTAGGTATAGTGAAGATGGCTACATAATAGCCCAAATGTTTAATGGTGATGTTTTCTTTTTCAAATGCCAGTCCCCGCACATTCGACCTCAAGCCATCGGCCGCTACAACCAGGTCAAACTGGCGCGGTTCTCCCTGTTTAAAGGTAACGGTTACATGCTCAAGAGTTTGGGTTATGCTGATAATGGAGTCATTAAAAATATATTCCGTTTGATCTTTGGTTTCGTTATAAAGGATCACGGATAGCTCGCCCCGCATGATTTCCACATCGGTGTCCTGACGCATACCAAATATATTGGGGTCATTGAGCTCTACATATCGTTTACCTGCCGCGGTTATCATGGATGAGCCCCGCATGGCGGTATTTAATTCTTTTACCTGATCTAAAATACCCATACGCCCGGCTACCTCAGTTGCCACCCCACGCAAATCAATCCTGTAACCCCCTTTACGAAGTTCGGCAGCCCGTTCAATAATAGTTACATTAAATCCATAATGGTTAAGCCAATAAGCCAATGCCAGACCGGCAATACTTGCACCTGAAATTAAAATATTTTTGTTTTTTAGGTTGCCGCTCATAACTGATCATTAAATATTGCTTCAAATATGATAACATAATAATGGCATCAATAGTAGATTTCGGCCAATTAGCCTAAATCATCGGTGAATGGAGGTAAGAAACCGGAAAAAGGTTTGGCCCATTATTTAAAAACTTAAACCTGGGTGACGATATAGTCACCCAGGTTTAATAAGTTTGTTTTTTTAGGGCAATGATCAATGATGATTTTTCGCAGGCGCATGTGGATAAGGAGATAAAAGATTCCTTCTCCATAAATTATCTATCGAACCAAACATTTGATAGCTTGTCTGTTTGCAGGATAAATTACCACCGCGTCTTTATGCTTAAAGAAGGCAGTGGTACACTTTTGGTAGATGATGTTGCCTATCAACTATCTGGCAGTGAGCTTTTTTTATTGGCAAAGGGGCAGTTATATGCATTTCATCCCAATACCCGTATAACCGGATATGAACTTTCATTTGGCGATTGTTTTTGGGAAAAGGCTCCTGATAGCGCCAGTAATTGTAAAGCGGTATTGTTTAATAATGCGGCGGCTAATCAGCAATTACCTTTAAATAATACAGATCAATCAGAACTGGATGTACTTTTTCAGATGCTTTACCAGGAGTTTATAAAGGATGATTACCCGAATAAGCTGGATGCTTTGGCTGCCTATTTAAAGATCATCATGATCAAGATAGCTAATGTGAACGCGGCCTTAATTCATGGGTATGATAGCTATGAAAAACAACTTTACAGGGAGTTTATAGAATTGGTAAGTAAACAATATCAGGCAACGCATGAAGTGGCCTATTTTGCGAGCCAGTTAGGGATCTCTGCCCGTAAGCTGTCTGATCTGTGCAAGCGTTGCAGTGGAAAAGGAGCTAAAGACATCATCAACGGACAGCTTATTGCCGAAGCCAAGCGGTCGCTGCAATTCTCATCAAAACCGGTAAAAGAGATCGCGTTTCACCTCAATTTTTCTACCCCCGATCAGTTTAGTCATTTTTTTAAGAAGAATACACAGATCTCGCCTCATGATTATCGTGATCGTTTTGTAAATATTGGCATGTGATTGGCGGTTTTTAACATTCCGGGGCTGCTTTAACCAACCTATTTTTGTTGATATAAAATCAACAAAAATATGTCAGTAAATAAAGTAAAATCGTTAGCCGGGATAGTTATTCCCGACAGCGCTATTGCCCAGCAGGCCACCGAACTATTATTAGAGCACGGTACAGAGTTTATTTATAATCACTCTCTGAGAGTTTTTCTTTTTTCGTCGCTCAACGGAAAACGTAATAATTTACAATACGATCCTGAACTGCTTTATGTGAGTTCTGTATTTCACGATCTGGGTTTAACCAAACATTACAGTAGTCCTGACCTGCGCTTTGAAGTGGACGGGGCCAACGCCGCCCGCGACTTTTTGAAAAGCCATGGCCTGCCCAAAGAATCATTACAGCTGGTGTGGGATACCATAGCCTTGCATACCACTATAGGCATTGCCGAACATAAAGAGCCGGAAGTTGCACTTATGTATTCGGGAGTGGGTCTTGACGTAATGGGCGAGGGGTATGATAATCTGAGTGCAGAACACCGGGAGGAGATCATCCAGGCATTCCCGAGAAATGATTTTAAGAAAAATATAATCCCAACGTTCTTTAGCGGTTTTGAACACARAACAGAAACCACTTTTGGTAACATTAAGGCCGATGTATGTGCCTTTATGATCCCCAATTTTCATCGTAAAAACTTTTGCGATTGCATTCTGCATTCACCATGGAGTGAATAAGTTGTTTAATGATTCAAGTGGTTTAAAACATCATTTGAATCATAAATGTTACATCCTATTAATTATATATTAATTAAATATTTATTCGTGACAGTAGTTTTGTTGTATCCAACCAATAAAACCTGATTATGAATTTATCTACGTTAACACCTTTCAAATGGGTACTAATCCTATTGTTTTGCCAGGCTTCTATCTGCTTTAGCAAAGCATCTGTTTATCACCCCGTACCTGCCAATATGGGCAATTTTAAGTTTGATAAAAAGATCTCGCGGATAGTACTGGAAAACTACTTAGACCGATCAGTCACCATGCAGAGCATGCTGGTAGGTAAAGGTAATTTTGATGATAACCTTAGGATGATAAAAAACATTGGGGCCAAGTTTATAGGGCGGGCAGTATGCCAGTGGGGCGAAGAAGCGGATATTCCAAAGAACCTGCAACAAGAAAAAGAGCTGGCCGCCAAAGTACATGCCAGTGACCCCGATATAATTTTACAGGCTTGTATTTTTGAGATAGTAACGCCACAGGTTGATCAGCTTGCCGTACCTGACTGGGCATTTACCGCCCTGAATATGCCGGTACAGAAACGAAATTTTAGTTATGCTGATATGCTGTATCCCGATGGGAAGTTTAAAAATCAATGGGGCAAAGGTTCTGTACCTGATGTAAGCAGGCTCGAAACAAAGCTTTTTTTCTATTACCTGGCTGTATCATACATAAATATAGGTATTGAAGGTATTCATTTTGGACAGGTGGAGCTGATGAACAAAAACGACCTTCATTTGGATAATTATGCACAGATATTAACCCTGATCAGGGATTATGCCACCAAACATGCCCGCAGGCACATGATCATATGCGATTCGCATGTGCCCAGCGGTGGTTTTGTGCGCAATGGAAAATTGCTGATGGATTTTCATGCTTTTCCATTAAGAATAATGGAAACCCCTGATAAACCGGAAGAGGCAATGCTCAAGGTAGGGCATACAGACGCGCTTTATCTGCGCAGTAAAGGCGGCATTACCCCAAGTGGCTGGACTTGCGAACATTTGCCTTATCTGGTTGAATTTGATAACTATGGTGTAAGCAAAAAGCCAGGCCAGGCAAATGCCGGTGACATTCCTTTTTGGGTTTGGGGTTATGATGAGATTAGCTGGTTTGCACATCAAAATAAACAATACCGTACCCAATGGCTGCATTACGCGTATGATTGGGTCAAAAGAACTGATCCCAACGGTCACCTTGAAATGCCCGGCGGCAGGCAAACTACATCACCGATTGATAAAAAACGATGGTACTATGCCAATAACCCGGGCACTGCGGTACCCGATGGTCATGGCGATGAAGACACCATCCGCGATATATGGGCGGCTGCATCTGAAAATAAATAGGCAGCTGTTATTTACAGCTTTTGCTCGTTTATGATCTGAATATCATCCTTAACGATTGATCTTTTGATAAATAGGCTGTGGCCCAGTTATACAATGTTTTTAACTTGTTGCGGTAATTTACCAACGAAATTAAGTGAATAAATAACCACATGAACAAAGCCAGGATACCGCCAATATGCAGCTTGTTTTTAAACAGGTCAACAACCGCTTTATTACGGCCTATAATGGCCATATCGCCTTTATCAAAATAATCAAAGGCGCTAAGCGGCTTACCTTTTTGCATGGCAATAAAGTTTTTGGCTAAGTTGCGGCCCTGCTGTATAGCTACCTGCGCCAATTGAGGGTGGCCTTTGGGGTATCTTTCGTCAGTTATTTGAACGCTGGCATCGCCGATGGCATAAATATTATCAACGCCGGTTACTTTGTTAAATTCATCAGTTATCATTCTTTTTCCAACACCTAAACTGCTTTCAGGGATGCCTTCAAAAGTATTGGCAGTGATACCTGCGGCCCAGATCAGTGTTTTGGTTTCAATCGTTTCGCCTGTTGATAAAGTGACTTTGGTCTTGTCAAAATCTTTCACCTGGGTGTTTAATTTTACTTTTACGCCTAATTCTGTCAGCACCTTGTAAGCTTCCTGATGGGTTTTATCACTCATTGGGCCTAACAGGTTTTTACCGCCATCAACAATATAAATGCCGCCAGGGGTACCTTTAAGTTCGGGGTAATCCTTCAGGAAAATATTTTTCTTCATTTCGGCCAGCATACCGGCAATTTCAACGCCTGTAGGGCCACCGCCGGCAATAACAATGGTCAACATTTTTTTTCGCTCTTCACGATCCTGGGTCATCGCGGCCTGTTCCATAGTTTGCAGCAAACTATTACGCATGCGCAAAGCATCATCAATGGTTTTCATTGGTATGGCGTTTTGCTGAACATTTTCCATACCGAAAAAGTTTATCCTGGCACCTGATGCAAACACCAGGTAATCATATGTAAGTTCTTCGTCAGTTAAATGTACAGTTTGTGATGACGGATCTATTTTTACCACATCGGCCATGCGGTAGCTTATCCTTTTATTCCTGAATAGTTTGCGAAACGGATAGCTGATATCCGATGCGTCAAGAAAGCTGGTTGCCACCTGGTAAAGCAGGGGTGGAAAGTAATTATAATTGTTTTTATCAAGCAAAATAACCTGGTAGTTTTTGTCTTTGGCAACTTGTTCTGCAAGGTTTATCCCTGCAAAACCACCTCCAACAATCACAATTTTTTTAACCGCATTCTGGACAGTGTCCGCGGTTGCTGGTATAGTTTTAGGAGTGCTCATTTTAGTAAATATTGATAGTGTACTTTATACACAAAGATACCTATATTTTACTACTTGTACATACTTTACCAGTGTTATTTGAGGTAATATAAAAGTATTGACAATGAGATGAATAAAGCGTTTTGTTTATGCCTTAGGATACGCTAATATGATCAGGAATAGGCTTTTTGCCCGTGATTTATGGTGATTAAAACCACCTGATTTGGGGATAGAAATCTATTAATTTATTAGTGAGTTTTGTTCTATAACTTATTTGACTTACATGGAAGATATAATGTATATAGAGC
>NZ_JBFUJG010000116.1:0-16824 GCF_056401495.1 Mucilaginibacter sp. P4_E8 | reverse complement strand
GTTTATTACCTATGTACTCCTTATCGTATGTCGACAAATAAAACCTAACGCCGTCACCTTTTTCTTGTTCTATCTGATCGGCCAACGCCCTTAATCTTTCGGCACTAAACCATATACAGCGCGTATCGGGCAGGCTATCTTTAGTTAAACGTTTTACAACCCCGGCATGTGGGGCATAATTCTGCACATACTTTTTGGCCACTTTATAACTCAGTAAATCAGAATCAGGAATAGCCGTTTTAACAGCATTTTGAGGAGCCTGCCTTTCTGTACAGGCGCTCATAAATAAAATAACAAGTGCCGTGGCGCATAAAATGTTTCTTTTCTTTTTCATAATAATTAATAATTGGTTTTCMATATTAGTTTATGAATTTGGTTAATTATTTATTAAAAACCTACTATAAAATATCCCTTTTTTAATACTTAAAAATACCTTGAAAAAAAGCTGTTTTCACCCTATAAAATAATAAGTATTGCCATGAAATTTGTTTTCTCAATGATTAATATTTAACCTTTAAGCAACAAAGACATGAGCACAACTAATCCTACCGTACTACGGTCAGCACCAAAAGGCACATCAGCAACTTTAGAACAAGGCGAACCATCATTGTATGTAAGTTATACCAGCACTTACAACTTTATATACAATGATGAAGGTTCAGGATCAGACGGAGACGTTGGTATTTGGCGACCGGCTCCATCTGACAATAATTATTTTATTGTGGGAGATTATGCACAAGGTAATTATGGAAACCCTATAGGTTCATCCCTTATTGTAACCGCGGTAAATGATGATCCCTCAAATCCATTACTATTACCGCCAATACGTTATGAACAAGTATGGAACGATTCAGGGAGCGGCGGTGATTATGACGGCTCTATATGGCGTCCGGTTGCTCCTGATGGCTATGTAACATTAGGCTGTGTTGCCACCCTTGGTTACAATGCCCCTATCATCCCCAATTTCCGCTGTATACGCAAAGACATGGTAACCGACTCATCTGTAGGCTCACTGATCTGGAGCGATTTAGGATCAGGTGCAGATGGCGACGTATCCTTATGGCAGGTTCAGGGAGTTTTAGGCGTTTTTGTAACCCAGGAAAATTACAATCCTTATATCGGTCCTTGCTTTAAACTGGCAACTACCTAACAATTACCTATTACCTACTCCTTATATCACTGTTTAAACCGGTAGCAAAAAAATTTGCTGCCGGTTTTTTATTAATTGTTAACCGCAAATTTGATATTAATGACGAATCATTATTGGATCAGCGCCTTAATATAGTAGAATAGAAACGATGGCCGTACCCATGCGGGACTATTGATCTGCAAAATTTAGCCCGGTTAGCACTTTGTGCTAACCGGGCTAAATTGTTACATTATATTAAATAATGCTTGCGGAAAATAAATTCCAGATGAGCATCATTTAAGTTCTACATCCTGTAAAGCTGTAGTTGATTTCAGATCCTTCTCTGTACCAAACAAATGGCGCGACCAATAATCTGTAAGAAAAATATTATTAGGATCGCGTTGCTCACGCAGCTTCATAAAATCATTCCAGCGTGGATATGATGCCTGTATGTATGAAGCCCAGTCCGGAAAATCGTATTCAGGCAAAAACTTAGCCCAATGCAACCTGAAAGGGATATTTTCGTTCCTGAGCGCTTCCCAAAACTGGCTAAAGAACCCGCCTTTTGCTGCGGGGTTGCCCTCATTGGTACTAAACCAAAAAAAGTCTATCCGCAGTACATCGCGCTGATATGCCGGGCTTAGCCAGTAATTACTTTGTTTACCCGCATACAGTTCGGTAGAATAATAGCCCGTAGCATTAAACCCGCCTTCTTTAAACAATTTGTCAAGCAGTTGCATCGCGCGTTCCGTATCTGTTAGCGGGATCCATATTTCGGTAAATTCGGTTCCCATCAACACATCATTTGCACCATTATCCATAGGCAGGCTGCTGTAGGTATAATCCATAAATAGTTGCCCGTCGCCTTTTTTGGTTAACGGTTGCAGCGTATTAATTACAACCGGGTAAAGTGCATGCAATAATCCTGTAAAGGTCATAAAGAAGAGCACCATAATAAAACCGATTATCTTAAGGATAAAGGTAAGCACCCAGGCTGCGATCTTTGCAAAAAAGCCTCCGCCCCATGATAGCTCGGTAAGATGCCTGAACTCTGTAAATGAAGGTTTAAGTTTTTCCCAAACCACCATTATTTTATTATTCCCCAACATGGTAAATAATATAGAAGCCAATAATTGCTCTACATTGGCAACCAGGGAATTCTTGGCAAACTCCTCATACGGCACAGGATCAAATACCGGCATAGCGGTTCCGCGCGAAGCTTCCCATATTACTACCCGCTCTACTTTTTCCTGTGGCCACCAGAGCACACGGGTGTAAGGAGTTGCCTGTAAAAAGCTTTCAAAACTGGGCTTACCAGGTGTACCGCTGCCAAACAGATCAATGGGGCAATCGGCCGGTTTTGTCGGATAGGTGATCTGCTGTCCGTAAATATTAAAAAGCGGTGTTAATTGCAGGCGTACCTTACTCACAATACCCAACAGGCCCAGTGAAAGTACCATGGCGCCAAATTCATCCTCACTGCTATCAAACCATTGCAGGTTACCATTGCCGTCAATAATGGAAAGCGCCGTTATATTTTCGTCAATACTGTACATTAAAGAGCCTCCGGAAGAACCTGTCATCAGGAACCCACTTATGGTTTGATGAGAGATGCCTCCAAGATCACTCAGGGTAAAGCCATTAACAAATGCCTGGTACAACAAACTGTTCTCCAGTGTTGAGGTGCCGGTAGGATCTTCCGGGTCGTATCCCAGGTGTATACCTGCTTCTACTTCAATAATACCCTTCTCTTTATCTACCCACACCAGCCTATTATATTGATCAAACATCACATTCAGATTTGGACCTTTAGGAGGTTTTTGCTCCGATACCTCATTAGGAAGCGGTGGCTCGCCTTCTCCCGGATCGGTATAAATGGCCCTTGCCAGTGAATGGGCCGCGCCCCGGCATCTGATCTCCAATAATTCGCCGGCGGCTTTTTGCACCAGACCTATTAGTTCATTTTCATTAGAGGGATGGTAAAAGCCATCTGCTCCAATCGGTGGTGATAATGATAATAAAGACATAATGATAAGATTTAAGTGATAGATATAATTTTGTTTTACATAAAAACTATCGTATTTATGGTATTACTGAAATGAGGTAAAGGAGTGGTCATCATAACCACTCCCCACATCATTAAATATATTCGCCGGCTCATTCAACAAGCGGGCATACTGTATCAATTACTTTTTCTTCTTCTTATTTAATAAATCATGAGTAGCTATTAAGGGCTGTAGTTTTGAATATATATGGCTCAAAGTATCAGGAAACAAAACAGGGTTAGCAGGGCCGTTGGAATGGCAGTAAAGACAGCTGGTTGTTGTACCCTGAAAATATGTTTCCATAGTGCTGTTGGCCAATACGCTGGTTCCTATAGATACTCCCGCAGTAGTATCCGAACCATAGCTGATCCCCGTAGGTGCAGCGCCACCGTCTGTCCAGGTAGCGCCAATCAGGATATAATTTTTGCGGATATCGTTACCAACTAACAATTGATGTATCGTATTATTAATGGAAATGATTTCGCTGTTAGATGCTGCCGAACTTTTATCCTGCTGGTTGGTAACCGAGTCCATAGCACTGCCCCAGGGCATAGTCCGCAGTGTATTACTTGCACTAATTGTATGGGGCGCTATGGCATTAATAGTATCTCCAGCGGCTTTCATGTGCGAAACATTATAGGGTGTATCAACAGCATTTGCATTAAACAACCAGTTTGTGCCCTGCTCCTGTGGTACCGTTACTGTTTTATTATTGGTATCGATATATTGGAAGGCCGCATTTGGCGCATTATTCAGGTGCTCAAAGGTTGCCCATATCATTTCGGGGTGACCTGCCACACTGCCAACAATGTGCATCCCTACTAATGCCATTTTTACTATTTTTTCACCTTTAGGGATCCACTGCGCCGAGTTTGTGGTATCATATGTTGGAATGGAAGCATTCACGGTGACATAATTGTTAGGGTCAGAAAGCGAGCTGGCTTCTACCCATGATGTTTTAAGCTCCATAGCCAAAGCATTTGAATCGGGCAGCGTAACATGGTTGGCCCGGGCAATGGCACAAATACTGTCTCGTGCCGCGGCAGTGGTAGGGAACTGACTGCCGCTAATTTGCCCGTTCTTTGCCCCGGTTAAATAATAAGCATAAACATCGTTTACAAAAGAAAGGTAATAAACCAATGCGCCGTTTTTAGCCATTAACGCGTCGTTTGTTGCCTGTCCTTCTTCAGATTCTATAACATTACCGGCTGAATCAAGGAATACGAATTTTTTACCCAAAGCAAAGCGGTGTACTATATGTTGCGGATTGTTTTTATGCTGAATAATAGCCTTTGGATGCGGAATAGGCTTACCGGCTTTATCCATAAAAACAATGGCTCCTTTGGCATCTGTTTGTACATGATCAACTTCAATCGCTGCTCCTACATCATTTTTTACCAGTGCTTTGGTATTTGGCCTGACTACCGGAGTTTCTATTTCAAATAACTTACCTGTTTTTTTGTCTTTAATAACCGGCAACCTGTTAGGGCCGTTCTTCACCAGATGATTGGACATTCTTAAAATAGTATTTGGCAGGTGAGGGATCAGTACGCGTTGATTAGCCGAATCCACAGGCGAAACGCTGTAAAATACCGGAGATTCCAATATGGTATTTCCCTGGCCGTAAGCTCCGGAGGCCGGTGAAGTAACCCATGAGAACATCCTCTCGGACCATTGATAAAAATCACAGTTATTTTGATGCGGGAAGGTAACACTATTGGCTGGGGTCACCAATCCATTTTCGGTTGCTGTGCCGCTGGCAAACCAGGTATTAAACGTGTCTTTTGTAACCGTGCATGAAGGTAAAACATCCGGAGGAAGTATACTTCCATTTACAACGGCATTAGAAGAATGAGGTGTACTGCATCTCCATAATAAAAATCCGAATACAACGACTGCGGCAATTACTTTGAACTTATTTTTCATGGTTTTAGGTTTTAATGATGAAAATATGTTTGTTTTAATAGTATGTTTTGTTACTTCTGAAACAGTTTAAGTTTAAGTCCCAGTTCAACCGCGCCGGCGGTATAGCTGTTGATCCGGCCGGTTTCCAGGTTATAAGTAAAGTTTATGGCAAATGCTTTTTGGTCAAACGCGAAACCGAGCCCCGCGCTTTGGTTGCTGTGATAAATAGCCTGAAGCGATATATAATAATTGACCATTGTAAAATTAAGGCCGGCATCAAAAATGTTGGTTGCCCCTTTTACTTTTCTGAAAGCTACCAGTGGTTCAAATACCAGGTTGCTATAATCATCGTTCGTGTTAATCTTATAACTTATCGCGGTCATGAACAGTACCCTGTCCACATCAATCCGTTCAATGGAGTTTTTAAAAAACGCGGCCTTTAAATTGGGCACAACAGCTTCAACAAACAAATTATTGCTGGTATAGGCTATACCAAAATCGCCATCTACATAAGGCTTAGCCTGGTTATACCTGGCAATCTGCTCGTCGGCTTCGTCGCCTACAATTTTATCGCGGTCAAGTCTTGAATCATCTATACCCAGTGATAATCCAAAGTTTAACTTCTGGTTATTATCACTCAGCGGCAAATGGTAGGCATAGGTACCCATAGCCCGGGTTTGCCTTATTAAACCAGCCTGGTCGTCATTTACGTTAATTCCTAAACCTACTCTATCCGTCGCCTGGTAATCGGCAGTGAATACTTGCGATTTAGGCGCTCCCGGAAAAGAGCTCCATTGCTGGCGATAGCCTATATTAAGGTTAAGACCCGGATTAAGACCCGCCATAGCCGGGTTAATCAGGTACCGGTTTTGAAAGTAAATAGACTGAAACGGATTCAACTGGGCTTTACAGCATAGCGCACTGCAGATAAGCAGCAACATCACCAGTAAAGGCTTTTTTAACATCATATTTTTATTCCGTTTAAAGTTTTTCATGTTATTTAATAATTTCTATAGCCTGTTATTCGCCTTTTCTTTTGTTTAACCTGTTTATCTGTTCCTCACAATGGTTATATACCCTTTAAACTTGCGCTGCTGCGGCCCAAGGTCAACTATGTAATAATAGGTACCTTCTGTAAGCGGCGATCCGCCATAAGTTCCGTTCCAGTCATTTGTATAGCCGTGTTTAGTGTAAACCGTGCGACCACCCCTGTCATAAACAGTGACGATGTTATTAGGGTAAAGCTGAATGTCCTGTATCAACCAGACATCATTTTTTCCATCGCCATTTGGTGTAAGGATATTGGTAACTACCAGGTTTTTCTGATCCGCCCCTCTGTATACCATTACCGTATAAGTGTTGGTAGTGGTACCGTCCTGGGCAGTTACCACAATGGTAATAGTGTTATTACCCTCATCAAGCGGAATGCTATAGGAAGGACGGTCATTTGGCGTTAATGTGCCATTTACCCTCGCCGTAGCTGTTGCATCAAAAGTTAAGGTAAGCCTGATCCGCTCAACATCATTATCTACCTGGGTGGTGTAAGCAAAATTACCCGGTGTAAATGCTGGTAGTAATGTGCCCGAACTTAAAGTAAGGTTGGCCAGGTTAGCATTGCTTAACGGCCTGACTGTTAATTTTCCGGACACATAATTGAAACTATAATTAGGAGATACTGCCCCGCTTGCTGTTATGGGATAATTTCCTGGCGCTGAATTAGTAGTTGCTACTGTTTTTAGTATGGGCTGAGTTGTTAAGCTTGCCTGGTTATCCCCGTTTACAAAACCACTATAGGTAGCGGTTAACACCGGATTAGCGGTACCGTATACCCTGCTTTTGTTATCGGCCGTAATGGTCAGCATTGCTTTATTAATAGTTAAAGTTCCCGGAGCATAAACAATATTATAATTAGCTATGGCTGCCCCACTCGCTGTGATAGGATAAGTACCTGCTGCCGATGTGACTGTAGCCGTTGTAACTACAGCCGGTTTGGTTGTTAAGCTTGCGCTGTTATCACCGTTAACAAAACCACTGTAGCTTACACTTAAAGCAGGGTTGGCTGCTCCATAAATTTTACTTTGATTGTTAGCTGTAATGGTCAACGTAGCCCGGCTCACCACAATATTGCCAGCTACATAAGTAATATGATAATTGCCGGGTGTAAATGTGCCGCCGGTTGCCGCGCTGGCTACTACCGACCCGGCATAAGTATTTACCGCTGCATTTGCCGCCGCTCCTGTGCCATAAGCAATGGTTACACTGCCAATAGTTTCGGAATTTACAAGCCCTGTTGAAGTGAACGCGGCAGAACCGGCACCTCCGGTTAATACCTGGCCGTAAGGTTTATTTTTATTATTGGCGGTGATGGTTAAGGCAGCCGTTGTTATGGTTAAAACACCCGGTTTGTAAACAATGCTATAGTTTGATGATGCAGCCCCGCTTGCCGTGATCGGGTAAGTATTCACCGGAGAATTAGTTACAGCAGTGGTATTAACCGTCGGTGCGGTGGTTAGGCTCGACGCATTATCCGTACCTACGAAGCCACTGTAACTCACGCTAAGAGCCGGATTAACAGAGCCATAAGTTTTCGTAGCATTATTTGCTGTAATGGTTAAGGCTGCTGAGGTTACGGTTAAAACACCAGGTTTGTAAACAATGGTATAGTTTGATGATACCGCCCCACTTGCCGTTATCGGGTAAGTGTTGACTGGTGAACTAGTTACCGCAGTAGTACTTACCGTTGGCGCAGTGGTTAGGCTCGATGCATTATCTGTACCAACAAATCCACTGTAACTAACGCTAAGAGCCGGGTTAACCGAGCCATAGGTTTTAGTTGCATTATTTGCTGTAATGGTTAATGCTGCCGAGGTTACGGTTAAAACACCAGGTTTGTAAACAATGGTATAGTTTGATGATGCAGCCCCGCTTGCCGTGATCGGGTAAGTGTTGACTGGTGAGCTGGTTACCGCAGTGGTGTTTACTGTTGGCGCGGTAGTTAAACTCGAGGCATTATCCGTACCCACAAAGCCGCTGTAACTAACGCTAAGAGCCGGATTTGCAGATCCGTAAGTTTTAGTGGCATTATTAGCTGTAATGGTCAGCATCTTCTGCGTAATGGTCAGGTTAGCACCGGTATAGGTAAGCGTATAGTTATTGCTGAGCGCTAAGCTTCCCTGTTTAATGGCATATATACCCGCACTCTCACCCGCATCCCTGCTTAATGATCCGGTGAAAGCATCAGTACCCACCAATGCGCCACTTGTAACGCTATAAGTTAAGGCCGGGTCAGAACCGCCATAGGGTTTAGTTTGAGGGTTTGCGGTTACCGTAATGGCTTTTTTACTGATCGTTAGGTTTGCTCCTGTATAAGTGAGGGTATAGTTACCGTTCAATGCCAAACTACCCTGTTTAATAGCATAAGTACCAACGTCCTCACCGGCATCCCTGCTTAGTGTTCCGGTGAAGGCATCTGCACCAACCAGTGCACCACTGGTAATGCTGTAGGATAAGGCCGGATCGGCATCGCCATAGGTTTTGATTTTAGCATTTGCAGCAATAGTCACCGTGACTTTACCAACTATAATATCACCGGCAACATAAGTAATATTATAATTACCCGGTGCAAATGTGCCGCCGGTAGCCGCGCTGGCAACTACAGATCCGGTGTATGTATTAACCGTTGCCCCTGTCGCTGAACCTGTACCATAAGCAATAGTTACAGTGCCAATGGTTTCGGAATTTACAAGTCCGGTTGACGTAAACCCAGTTGAACCAGCGCCACCCGTTAATGCCTGACCATAAGATTTAGTTTTGTTACTTGCAGTAATGGTTAGCGACGCCGCTGTTACTGTTAAAATACCCGGCTTATAAATAAATGAATAGTTTGCCGACACCGCTCCGCTTGCCGTGATCGGGTAAGTATTTACCGGCGAATTAGTTACCGCTGTAGTGCTTACCGTTGGTACGGTGGTTAGGCTTGATGCATTATCTGTACCTGTAAATCCGCTGTAGCTCACACTTAATACCGGATTAGCAGAACCGTAGGTTTTCGTAGCATTATTAGCTGTAATAGTTAAAACTTTTTTACCAACTATAATATCGCCGGCAACATAAGTGATGGTATAATTACCTGATGTAAATGTGCCGCCGGTAGCCGCGCTGGCTATTACCGATCCGGTATAAGTATTTACCGATGCATTTGCTGCCGCCCCAGTGCCATAAGCAATGGTTACAGTGCCAATGGTTTCGGAATTTACCAATCCTGTTGAAGTGAACGCGGTTGAACCTGCCCCACCCGTTAATGTCTGACCATAAGGCTTCGTTTTATTATTTGCAGTAATGGTCAATGCCGCAGGTGTCACTGTTAAAATACCCGGCTTATAAATAAATGTATAGTTTGCCGATACCGCTCCGCTTGCCGTTATAGGGTAAGTATTTACCGGCGAGTTGGTTACCGCAGTGGTGCTTACTGTTGGCGCAGTAGTTAGGCTTGATGCGTTATCTGTACCCACAAATCCACTATAGCTCACGCTGAGTACCGGAACGGCTGCACCGTAAGTTTTCGTCGCATTATTTGCTGTGATAGTTAATACCGCCGGTGTTACGGTTAAAGTACCCGGATTATAAATAAATGTATAGTTTGCCGACACCGCTCCGCTTGCTGTGATCGGATAGATATTGACCGGCGAATTAGTTACCGCAGTGGTGCTTATCGTTGGCGCGGTGGTTAGGCTTGATGCGTTATCTGTACCCACAAATCCGCTGTAACTAACAGTAAGTACCGGATTGACCGAGCCGTAGGTTTTTGTAGCATTATTCGCTGTAATGGTCAATGCCGCAGATGTTACGGTTAAAATGCCGGGCTTGTAAATAAATGTATAATTTGCAGATACCGCCCCACTCGCCGTTATCGGATAGGTATTAACCGGCGAGTTGGTTACCGCAGTGGTGCTTACTGTTGGCCCAGTGGTTAAACTTGCCGCATTATCTGTACCCACAAAGCCGCTGTAACTTACACTAAGAGCCGGATTGACCGAGCCATAGGTTTTAGTGGCGTTATTGGCTGTAATGGTTAATGCCGCAGGTGTAACGGTAAGTGTCCCCGGTTTATAAATAAATGAATAATTAGCAGATGCCGCCCCGCTTGCGGTAATCGGGTATGTATTAACCGGCGATCCAGTTACTGCCGTAGTGGTTACTGTTGGCGCGGTGGTTAAGCTCGATACATTATCTGTACCCACAAAGCCGCTGTAGCTTACGCTTAAAGCTGGATTGACTGAACCATAAGTTTTCGTGGCGTTATTGGCAGTAATGGTTAATGCTGCCGGTGTTACTGTTAAAGTACCCGGATTATAAACGATGGTGTAATTTGATGATACCGCCCCGCTTGCTGTAATTGGATAGGTATTAACCGGCGAATTAGTTACTGCCGTAGTGCTTATGGTTGGCTGGGTGGTTAAACTGGATGCGTCGTCAGTACCCACAAAACCACTATAGCTCACGCTGAGTACGGGAACGGCTGCACCGTAAGTTTTGGTAGTATTATTGGCCGTGATGGTTAAAATTGCCTGCCCAACCGTAAGGTTACCGGCAACATAAGTGATGGTATAATTACCGGCGTTAAACGTGCCGCCTGTGGCCGCGCTCGCTACTACCGATCCGGTATAGGTATTAACTGGCGCACCTGCTGCTGCTCCCGCGCCATAAGTAATGGTTACACTGCCAATGGTTTCTGAGTTTACCAGTCCGGTAGAAGTGAACGCTGTAGAACCGGCTCCGCCGGTTAGTGCCTGACCAAAAGGCTTACCCTTATTATCGGCCGTGATGGTTAATGCGGCTTTGCCAACCACAATATCTCCGGCAACATAAGTAATGGTATAATTGGCCGGGTTAAACGTACCTCCTGTGGCCGCACTTGCTGTTACAGAACCTGTATAAGTATTTACCGATGCATTTGCTGCCGCCCCAGTGCCATAAGCAATGGATACACTGCCAATAGTTTCGGAATTTACAAGCCCGGTTGAAGTGAACGCCGTTGAACCTGCTCCTCCTGTTAAGGCCTGACCATAAGGTTTGGTTTTATTATTTGCTGTAATAGTTAATGCAGCCTTTGATACGGTTAAAGTACCCGGATTATAGATAAACGTATAATTAACTGATGCTGCTCCAGTGGCTGTTATCGGATAAGTATTAACCGGCGAGTTAGTCACTGCGGTGGTGCTTACCGTTGGCGCAGTGGTTAAGCTTGATGCGTCATCTGTACCCACAAATCCACTATAACTTATACTGAGTGCTGGATTGACTGAACCGTAAGTTTTAGTGGCGTTATTAGCGGTAACGGTTAACGTAGCCGGTGTTACCGTTAAAATTCCCGGACTATAAACAATAGTATAATTTGCAGATACCGCCCCGCTTGCCGTTATCGGGTAAGTATTTACGGGTGAACTGGTAACCGCGGTGGTGCTTATGGTTGGCTGAGTAGTTAAGCTGGAGGCATCATCTGTACCCGTAAAGCCGCTGTAACTTACACTTAATACCGGATTAGCAGAACCATAGGTTTTAGTGGCATTGTTTGCTGTAATGGTTAAAACCGCTTTGCCTACTATCAGATCACCGGCAACATAGGTAATGTTATAATTACCGGGAGTAAATGTGCCGCCGGTTGCCGCACTGGCTACTACCGATCCGGTATAGGTATTGACTGCTGCTCCCGCTGCTGAACCTGCACCATAAGCAATAGTTACACTACCTATGGTTTCAGTATTTATCAAGCCTGCTGAAGTGAACGCCGTTGAACCCGAGCCTCCGGTTAGCGCCTGGCCAAAAGGCTTTGTTTTATTATTAGCTGTTATGGTTAACGCTTTCGGCGTTACGGTTAAAGTACCCGGGTTATAAACGAAAGTATAATTTGCAGATGCCGCCCCACTCGCAGTTATCGGATAGGTATTAACCGGCGAATTTGTTACCGCAGTGGTGCTTACTGTTGGGGCAGTGGTTAAGCTCGATGCATTATCTGTACCCACAAATCCACTATAACTTACACTAAGAGCCGGATTGACCGAGCCATAGGTTTTAGTGGCGTTATTGGCGGTAATGGTTAATGCTGCCGGTGTAACAGTTAGTATTCCTGGAGTGTAGGTTATGGCGTAGTTTGTTGATACGGCCCCACTTGCGATGATCGGGTATGTATTAACCGGCGAGCCAGTTACTGCGGTAGTATTTACCGTTGGCCCAGTGGTTAAACTTGCCGCATTATCTGTACCCACAAAGCCGCTGTAGCTTACGCTAAGCGTCGGATTTATGGAGCCGTAGGTTTTTGTGGCATTATTTGCGGTTATAGTCAATGCTGCCGGTGTTACTGTTAAAGTACCCGGATTATAAACGATGGTGTAATTTGATGATACCGCCCCGCTTGCTGTAATTGGATAGGTATTAACCGGCGAATTAGTTACTGCCGTAGTGCTTATGGTTGGCTGGGTGGTTAAACTGGATGCGTCGTCAGTACCCACAAAACCGCTGTAGCTCACGCTGAGTACCGGAACGGCTGCACCGTAAGTTTTGGTAGCATTATTGGCCGTGATGGTTAAAATTGCCTGACCTACCGTAAGGTTACCGGCTACATAAGTGATGGTATAATTGGCCGGATTAAATGTACCGCCGGTAGCCGCACTCGCTACTACCGATCCGGTATAGGTATTAACAGGCGCTCCTGCTGCTGATCCTGTGCCATAAGTAATAGTTACACTGCCAATGGTTTCTGAATTTACCAGTCCGGTAGAGGTGAACGCTGTGGAACCGGCTCCGCCGGTTAGCGCCTGACCAAAAGGCTTGCCTTTATTATCGGCCGTGATGGTTAATGCGGCTGGGGTAATCGTTAAAGTACCTGGTTGATAGATAAATGTATAATTAGAAGACACCGCTCCACTTGCTGTGATAGGGTAGGTATTCACAGGCGAGTTAGCTACCGCGGTGGTAGTTATGGTTGGCTGTGTGGTTAAGCTTGAGGCATTATCGGTACCCACAAAGCCGCTGTAGCTTACAGTAAGTGCCGGCACTGGCGCGCCGTAAACCTTGGTATCACTATTGGCGGTAATGGTTAAAGGGGCTTTGTTAACCGTACTGGCAACTGTAGCAACATTAACACTGGTAGCACCAGTACTGCTCAATACCACATTGCCCGAATAATTGCCCGCACTGATGCCGGAAGCAAGCCTGATGTGAACCTGCGTGAATGCGATATTTCCCACTGAGCCAACAGTAACCGTGTTAGTAAACGTGATATTATCCTTACTCACTTCAAAACCCGTTGGTGCGGTAACTAAAATACCAGCAGTCATGTTTACGCCTGATACGTTAAATGTACCTGCCGATGATGCGGTGCCATAAGTTGTAGTCAATGCTGATAGCGTGCCCGTTGTACTGATGACCGGAACAGCTATCGTTATATTTTTGGTAGCAGGTGTGCTGTTTATACTGCCGTCGTTCACCACAAATGTTACAGTACGGGTAGCAGTGTTAGGGCTTGCGGCAGTGTTTTGATAAGTTATGGCCCTTAAAGCAGCCTGCCACTGCCCGGTTGTTGCCGTTGCACCTGCCGATGTGAGGGCAAATACGCCCGTTGTAGTGTTAAAACTACCGGCTATATTACCCGTACCTCCCGGGGTAAAAGCAAGGAGATCTTCGGCAGACTGAAAATTACCGGTGATGATAACTGTTGCCGATGCAAGCGTGGCATTGTCAACATCACTCACGGTGATGCCATTATCAACAGCCACAGCCGATGGGCCGGTAACCGTTGTTGAGCCTCCTGAGGCTGTTACAACCGGCGGGTTATTAGGGGTAAGCGTTGTTACATTAGCTGGATTCCCGGCAGCAGTACTTGTCTGGTATTTTTCGCTGCCCGATGTGCCGTTATACTCCACTACCATTACCTGGTAGGCGGTTGCCCCGGTAAGTCCGGTTACCGGTACAGATGTACCCGTTCCGTTGTATACGCAGTACCAGCCGGTAGCACCTATTTGTGTTCCTGAACCAAAAGCAGCATTTCCGGTATAGGTTGTATTATTTGCCGGCGACGGACTACCGCTTGATGCCGCTTTAATAAATACAGCTCGTGATGAGCCGTTACCATTTGTCCAGCTGGCGGTAAATGATGTTGTGGTAGTACTGGCAAAGGTTACATTGCTTGCCTGTGTGGTTGGGGCTGTGATCACCGCTCCCAAAGTAAATGATGCCGGAAAATTAGCTCCGTTTGGCGACAGGTCCTGCGCAGATGGACTCTGGACCCAGTTGGCCCGGTCGGCTATTAAGCTGAGTATTGCGGTTCGCGTGCCTGCAAAGCCGTGACTTTTGGCATTATAAACATAATTGTGATTAACATTTTGACCACAAAAAGCAATGGCCGTAGCAGCATTGCTATTGTTTGAATTGGTAAGCCCCGACGGCAATTGCGAGTCGCGATTAGTAGTTACCGCTGTGGTTTGCCAATCGAGCGTTGTACTTGGCGAACCATTTGATGTGGAGCATGAAAACCCGTAAACAAATGTTGGAGAAGCATCTGAGCCCTGATAAACTATCGTCTGGTCGCCATTATTAGCAAAAATACTGGCACTTGTCCATCCCGATATGGAAGTTGACCCATTTGGGAAGCCCGTAATTGTTGGATTAGGACCAGCACTAATGCTTACGTTAACTACCGTCCCCGCGCTAACCGCTGCAGAAGCAGTCCAGGTAATAGTTCCTTCTGTAGCTAAATTATTAAATCCGGAACCTGTCCATCCCCTGTCTGTAAAGTTTACAACCGTGTTGGCACTTATATCAGTTAAGGTAACAAATGCAAATTGCCCATTGGTTATATTGAAGCCAATTACAGCAATATCGCCGGGAGTCAGCGTAGTTTGTGCATTTGCAAATTGCAAAGAACACATCACGGATACAAACAGAAAAAAGAATATTCGTTTGCTTAAATGTAAAAATTCATTCATGCGATTGTGATAAGTAATTTAGGTTAGCAGATGCTTTAAAAAATCTTTCTTAATAGGCTGTAAAACCTATCTATATATTATATCTGGCTTATAAAACTTTGCCCGGTTTTAAATCCGTATGCAACTGCAAACCGGGCTGGTATATAGCAGTTATTGATCTTAAAATAGTTTATATTTAATAACTTATTTCCTTTACAAACCGCTCCAAAACCATGGTTCTTTTTAATAATAATGGTTCCCGGAGCATATTGCTGGTTATTTGTTATGGTAATGGTCGCGTCCAAAATTTTCAACTCCAGTCCATTGAACATGGTGATTGCACCCATATTCCAGGAGTTACAAGCCTTTATCATATCAATGATCTCCCCGGCCTCCATCCCATCCCAATTAATCAGAATGTCTTTAAGTTGTGGCCGTTCATAATAAGCGGCCTTACTTTCATCTTGTTCAATTTCAGGTAGCGCGATACCTGAATTAATACTATTCAGAATTTCAAATACTCCTACTACCTGTAGCTCACCAAATAGCTGATTAACATGATCATAGCTAAAATGTGGCTGATTTGTTACCGTATGTTGCCATTTTACAGGTCCGCTATCAAGTTTATCTGTAAGGCGATGGATAGCTAATCCTATTTCTTTAAATCCCTTCCTCAGTTGCCAAAAAACAGGTGCTGGCCCTCTAAACTGTGGCAACAGGCCAAAATGTATATTGTAAATACCGTGCTTTACATGGGTAAATTGCCCGGTTTTTACAATGCTGCTATAGCCCACAAAAAAAATAATATCTGGTTGGTATAACTGCCCCCAGCTATACAGATCGTCTTTCCCGGTTTCAAAAGTGAGCGCAATACCTGCAGCATTACAAAAACCCGCTGTTACACTCATGTCTTGATTAGGGTCGGCCGATTTACCAACATATAACATTACCCCTGCTTTATTTTTATAGTTATATAAATTTGAAAGCAGGGGCATGTATAACATTGCTGAATTTGATACAATACCTATTTTCATTAATTACAATTCAGCGTATAAATCATTAGTTTCTTGCCGGAAAAATTCCGCTTAAAGCAATAATAAAGGTTACTGCCAGGTAAGGCTGCATATTATCATGCGGCTGGTTGCCACCTGCCGGCGCGATCATACCCGGAGCCATGGTTGTATTGGCACTTGCCGGCGCTATAAAGTTTAGTGGGTTACCTCCCGAGTCGGGATCAGCAGAGACAGCTAAAACATTCCCGGTCGGCGAGCCCTGATCACCAACTGTAGTACTTGCAGCAACAGCATGGCTGTGCATAGGCATCTGGGTACTTATTAAGGTCACATTTTCTTCCCCAGCCGATTCTCCAATGGTTCTGGGTGTTAGGCCCGGCCCTTGCCCCCAATGTATCGGGGCCCTACCCTCCAGATTAGGCAACGCGAAGGTTGTTACACCATCACCACCATACGTAGTACCCAAAATTGAAAACAACGCCGAGTTTTGTGATATGGCCATAAGCTGACCATTACATAATGCCCAGCCGCGGGGGGCAAAATTGCCAGCGAACAATGAAATTGTTCCAAGAAAAGGATTATCCATAATTTTAATTTAATTGGTTAAGTATATAATTGGTATATAAATAGGTTCAATGTACCGATACCTTATTTTAGGAAGATACAGTTCACATTATAGTATATAATGGAGCACGTAGTTTATAAAAAACTATATCTATAAACTATATTCTTTAAATAATGAGTATAGATAAAAACTATGGGTATTACTA
>NZ_JBFUJG010000115.1:0-16944 GCF_056401495.1 Mucilaginibacter sp. P4_E8 | reverse complement strand
CCTATAAGCTTTACTGCTTTTTTTAAAAATTCAATGAGCTGGCTGTACGCTTTTTGTGAAAAATAAGGCTGTTTTTACAATTTAATACCAATACTCAAATAATATATACTACCCATATTTAAACAAGTAGATTTGTTTAGATACCCCAAACCAGAGATCGCTAATCTTAATTTCTTAAGTAAAGACACTTAAGAATATTTAACCACAGCTGTTTATTGACACTTATGATTTTTAGCCTCATGCTCCAAAAAGAGACCTGGTTTACTTTGATAATATGACAATATTACTAAAGAAATACATCGAACCTAATTTAATAATAAAATGATAAAAGGTATCCAGTTGTTACGCGCTATAGCTGCATTAGCAGTTGTATTTGTCCACTGTCATTTTCATAATATGGAAACCGGCACGTTTGGTGTAGATATTTTTTTTATTATCAGCGGTTTTATCATCGCGTATATGGTTAACCAAACCACTAAACACTTCATCATCAAACGCATTGTCAGGGTTTCTCCCTTATACTTTTTAGCCACTTTTTTAACCGTGGCGCTGGCTTTAACAAAACCACAATGGTTTAACCATGTCATCATCAATACCGAAGCCCTGATTAAATCCTTCCTGTACATCCCTTATCAACTTAAAGAGAGCGGCCCCATACTTTCTTCAGGCTGGACCCTAAACAATGAAATGTTTTTTTACGGAGTGATGTTTCTCTGTATCTTAATTTTCAGAAAAAAAGAGCATTTAGTCCCTGCTTGTGCAGCGCTATTAGTCTTATTGTTACTTGTGCTCAATAGCTTTAGTAAAGATACCATTTCGGCCTATAGTCATATACTTCGCTTTTATAGAAACGGCTTGCTTCCTGAATTTATTTATGGCCTGGGCTTATACTATTTTTGGGGCTATTATAGCGACAATAAAATAAAAGCGGTCGATACGCTCATGGTTGCCATAGGATTGGCCGCATTTGCGCTGATGATTTACTTTGATTTAAATCAAGGCTTTCAATCTATCCCCAGAAACATCCATTATGGCATCCCGTCCTTGTTATTTGTAAATGCTTTCCTGGTTCTGGAAAACAAAATCAACGTAAAAAACAGAATTATAAAAGCCGGATTAAAACTTGGCGATGCCAGTTATGCCATGTATTTATTCCACCCCTTTGTGCTCTATTTTCTTATAAGGGTGGTTTATCCAAAAATCATTGGACCCTCAACACTATTAACGGTTGAATTATCAGAAATGATCTTCGCCATTGTTCTGGTTGGTGTGGTGAGTGTACTCATTTATGAATTTGTAGATAAACCATTGAATAAATTTATTAAAAAACGGATCAAAAAATATAATGAGACCCGTGTTATAAAATTGGCAGTTACGGAAACAGAAAGTCAACCTGTTAACGAAATAAGACAATAATCAACAAACATTTATAGACGGCGAATAGTCAAGYAGTGAATAATTGATTTTTGCTGGCTGTTTAAAATCGTGCTTTATCGGTTTCTCGGAATCGTCAGGACTTTGCGTGATATATATCACATTTTACATTTTAAAATAAATGTACTTTTAATTTGGGCGAATAAATATCCATAACTCTCTATGAAACAGCTTATTTTAAACATTTTAATAATTTCCTATTGCTTCCAAACCGGTTATGCGCAAACAGCAGCATCTGATTTTTCGATTAAGTCAACTAACTTAGTTATTGCCGCTTTAGAGGCGGCTTCACCCTCCACGTTGCCCAATATTCAATATCATTTAACAGCACGGCCATGGAATGCTTTAAATATTTCAAGAGATGTTTATTTAGCCAAAGCAGAAGGTATAGTTCGTGAGATAGCAAAATACCAAAATTCGAGTGGCGCCATTATTGATCCGTATGCTCGTCGTGAAATACAATATTCTACACCCTATTTTGCAAATGTGGTAGGAACACTGTTATCTGCTGGCCGGGCTAAGGATCTGCTAAATGCCGGTGTGTTGGCTATGAACCACGCCACCGCTGACGTAGCCGCCGGATTGTCATCTATCCCCGACAATCATGGCGAATTTTTTCTCGCTGCGCTGGCAAGTGCTATACCGCTTTATACGCCTTATGTTTCCGCAGCACAATTACAAACATGGAAAACAAGAATGGCAAAGCCAATTAGTGCTGTTATTAGTCAGCGAACCAATAATTGGAGATCATATGCTATGAAAGGAGAATGGCTTCGTGCAAAAAATGGGTATGTAAATAAAGTTACGGCTGTTAGCTGGATAGAAAATAGCTGGATCAATACTCAAAGGAGTCGGCTAACAAATAATTCCTGGAATTCATATCACGATGCGAGTACTGATCCGGATGCGTGGGCTTACGAATCAGTAGGAAGGAGTAATTTATTGGCAATGCTCGCTGACGGATATAGCGGAGCCTCCAGGAACGAAATTTTAACAATATTAAAAAGAGGAACACAATCCAGTCTTTTATTGCAGGATCCTTCAGGGCAAATAGTTGCGGGCGGCAGAAGCGGTAATCATATGTGGAATGATATACTGTTGGCAAATGGCTATGAAATAATGGCTGAAGTGGCTAACATAGAAGGAAAATTGCGTTTAGCCGGGCAATACCGTCATGCTGCCGCTCTTGCCTTCCAAAGTGTACAAAGATGGATCAGACCTAACGGCACCTATTCTGTTACGAAAAACCTTTTTGACCCTGCCGCGAGGGTAGGATATGCAACCTACAGCTTCGTTACTAACTATAATGGCAACATGATGTTTCACATGGCAGAGAATTATCTGATCCATAAATCTGCCATAACAGAAGAGCCTGCGCCGAATGAAATAGGTGGTTATACTATGGTAAGCGACGGTCAGTTTGCTACGGCTGTTGCCAACGCGGGCGGGATGGATATGCAGATATGCTTAAGAGGTTCAACAGCGGTTCAATATGATCGTTACTGGACTACGTTAGGAGTTGTTCGTTTTGCCAGACCCGGATGGGATTCCCGTCTCGGGCCTTCGGATGGGGTAAGAGAACCATCAACTAAGTTGGGTGTGTCCTTTGCACCTACATTTTTGGAAAATGGAAAATGGATATGTCTGGCCAGTGTACCAGATCGTTATGAAGCCTTTTTTACAACTCAGTTTACACATCCGTTACTCATTCGTTGCCAGGTAGTATATAAACCCAAAAGCGGTAAAACCGGGCCCACTTTCACTAATGATTTTATTATTACCCCCGATGGTATTCTTTCAAAGCTTACTTCTACAGCTGCATCTGCAAAGTTTGGAGTAACCTGGCCCCTATTAACTTTTGACGGTGCTAACCTCCTTAATACCAGCATTACGTCAAATACAGCAAGTGTTTCATCTCCAAGTAAAACAGACCAGCAAAATTTTATTGCTTTGCACTCAAATCCTACTATTACTACCGTGGATAAAGCAATAAGAAGTTCTTACGGCGATCTTTTGCCCGTAAGAATGATTTCAGGCAATACAAATAATGTGACATTTATCTATCCCCGCAGTTCAACGGATGCTTCTGCAGAATCAGTAAGAGCAAGCTTTTTACGATCAGGGAATGATTTTTCATCAGTATTGGGAAAAGTTCAAGGGGATACCTATGTAGGAAGAACATCGGCAGGGGGAGTTGCGACATCTATTGATATTAATAACGATGGCAAGGCAGACGTCACTTTCAATGCAAGTACGGGATTTGTTATTCAGTTAGCAACTGGCAAAATCAGCAAAATAGAAACAGACAGAGATGCAACAGCAGTAATTCAGGGACAGACTTTTAATTTTAAGGCTTACACCCCTATGTCTATTATCTTACAAGAACCAAGCCTCAAAAAAGTAGCGGTACAAACCGATAGTACTGCTCACATAAACATTAAAAACTACAAGGATAAATTGCTTGCTACAGGTAGTTTGTTAACCGATTCAACTTATTTAAAAGGTCAACCCGAAACAGCAAAGGTTGAATTTAACAAGGATCCAGCTGGATTAGGCGCACAGAAAGATACGGAGAATTATGATTTTAAAGTGTGGCCCGTTCCAAGTCAGGGTATATTAAATTTACAAGCCTCATCTTTTTGGTCAAATTGTACATTAACTGTTTATAATTTCTATGGTAAAATTGTTTTAACCAGAAATTTAAACGGAACCTCCGCTCAAATAAATCTTTCTGACATGGCAAAGGGAACTTATATAGTATACCTGAGTAAAAATGGCAAAGTAGCCAATAAGAAAATAATGCTTCACTAAAAACGTTAAATGCAGCCATTATATAGATCTGCCTGCTCATTGATAAACCTTCCTGCAAATTGAGTTAAGCTAATTGCTTACTTTTGCCGCATGGCAGGCATCTACATACATATACCTTTTTGCAAACAGGCGTGTCATTATTGCGATTTTCATTTCAGCACATCGTTAAAATACAAGGACGAGTTGCTGCATGCATTGGTAAAAGAGATCCGTCTGCAAAAAAGCTACCTGAACAATGAAACCGTTGAAACCATTTACTTTGGCGGTGGTACACCATCACTGCTGGAAGCCGATGAGATAAACCTGCTGATTAACACTATTACGGAATTACACACCGTATCGTCAAACGCCGAAATAACACTGGAGGCCAATCCTGATGATCTTAATGAGGCTAAAATAAAATCGCTGCGCCAAACCGATGTAAACCGCTTTAGCATTGGCATACAATCGTTTTTTGATGATGACCTGCTGTGGATGAACCGGGTACACCGCAGCAGGGATGCCGAGGCATCGGTAAAAAGGGCGCAGGACGCAGGTTTTGAAAACATTACTGCCGACCTGATATATGGTTACCCCCTATTGAGCGACACCAAGTGGAAGCAAAATCTGGATAAAGTATTTGAGCTGGGTATACCCCACATATCTGCCTATTCCATGACGGTTGAGCCACAAACCGCGCTCGCCGCGTTCATCAGCAAAAAGAAACAGCCACCCATGAACGACCAGCAAAGCGCCGCGCAGTTTGTTGTGCTGATGGATGCCATGACCGATCATGGTTTTGAGCATTATGAAATATCGAACTTTTGCCGTCCGGGGCATTATTCCAGGCATAACTCCAACTATTGGCAGGGGGTAAAATACCTGGGTATCGGTCCATCGGCACACTCATATAATGGCGAGGCCAGGCAGTGGAACATAGCTAATAATGCCCAATATATACAGGTTATTGAAACCGGCAAGCTGCCCGCCGAAACCGAAACCCTTACCGAAGAAAACCGGCTGAACGAATACATTATGACCTCCATACGCACCATGTGGGGCCTTGATCTGGATAAACTTAATTCAATAGCCAAAGCATCGGCCGATCAATTACTTATTGAAGCCCGCCGCTATTTTGATAACGAATGGATAACACAAAAAGATAACACCCTATACTTAACCCCTACAGGTAAACTTTATGCCGATAATATAGCGGCGGGTTTGTTTTTTTGAATAATAAACCAATTGCCTTATTAAAAGTCAATACATTGTTACAAAGCAAAACGCTATTAAAAACCGTTTATCTTTACAAATCGTATATTTATACCAATACATTATATACCTGCACTATGAAAAAATTAATCATCGCGGCGTTAACAGTGGTAGCTTTTGCAATAGCGCCTAAAGCTTACGCTCAAACCAAAATGGTAGGTGGCGCGGCTATGGCCCCTAATAAAAATATTGTTCAAAATGTCACAAACTCAAAAGATCATACCACACTGGTAGCCGCGATTAAAGCTGCTGGCCTGGTACCTACTTTATCATCCGCAGGTCCGTTCACTGTATTTGCACCAACCAATGAGGCATTTAGTAAACTACCTGCCGGTACTGTTGATAACCTGCTTAAACCAGCAAACAAAGCCTCTTTAATTAAAACTTTAACCTATCATGTAGTAGCCGGTAAAATAAGTTCGGCCGATTTGATAGCCAAAGTAAAAGAAGGAAAAGGGAAAACTGAACTAAGTACCCTAAGCGGTGGTACCCTTACTGTTATGTCGCAAGGAGCAAAATTATACCTGGTTGATGAAAAAGGTGGTAAATCATGGATCACCATTGCCGATGTAAATCAAAGCAACGGCGTAATACATGTAGTGAATACGGTATTAATGCCTAATTAAGTTTTATAAGTTTTGAGTGGTGAGTTTTGAGTAATATAAGATCCTATAGTTGATCTTCAAACCAAACAAATCACTCATAACTCAAAAAGCAAGCCCGGCAAATGCCGGGCTTGCTTTTTGTCAGAAAAGTTTCAAAATTATTGTTCGTAATTGAAACAAATTTATCATCCTGAGGAACGAAGGATCTATTTGCAAACATGCCTGGCGTAAATCAGATCCTTCGCTCCGTTCAGAATGACAAATTATATTTTCCAAATCCCTTCACCCCGCCGAGAGAGGGTGATCAAGCGTAGTGATGATCGGGTGAGTCAATCTCCGATATTTTTTTTGACATCAATCCTATACCTTTTGGGGTTTTATTTCGTTATTTTGTTTGCTTTTCGGTATTATGGTTAAATTAGTTTAAATAAAACAGCACGGAAAGTTAATAAATATGAGTTTTATCCTCCGCCCGATTGATACTGTTGAAAATATTTCTCCTGAAGATTTCAAAAAGAATTATTTAGATCCCCGCCGTCCGCTGGTTATCAAGGGACTTACTAAAAGCTGGCCCGCACGCGAAAAATGGACGCCTGAATATTTGAAACAAGTAGTTGGCAAAAAGGTGGTGCCTTTGTATGATAACTCAAAAGCCGATCCTTCAAAACCCATTAACTCGTCGGCAACCGAGATGCCATTTGATGAGTATATTGATATGATCCGCAGCCGGCCTACCGAGCTGAGGATCTTCTTTTTTAACATTTTTAAACAGGCCCCGCAACTTTTGGATGATATCGTATTACCCAAAGACCTGATGGGCGGCTTTTTAGAAAGTATGCCTGCCATGTTTTTCGGCGGCTCCAATTCGGTTACCTTTTTACATTACGATATTGATTTGCCGCATATTTTCCATACCCATTTCGGCGGGCGCAAACACGTGATCCTGTTCGAAAACAAATGGAAACGCCGTTTATACTGCATACCAAATGCTACTTATGCTTTGGAAGATTATGATGTAGCAAACCCCGATACCAAAAAATTTCCTGCACTGGATGGCGTAGAGGGTATTGAAGTGTTTTTAGAGCATGGCGATACCCTGTTTATGCCTACCGGTTTCTGGCATTGGATGAAATACATCGACGGATCGTATTCCCTGAGCCTGCGCGCCTGGGATGCTTCCCTTAGCCGCAAAGCTGCCAGCTTATACAATCTGGCCATCAAAGGCGGGGTGGATAGTGTATTGAAAATGGCTTTTAAAGAAAAATATGCCAAATTCCGCGAAGAGCTGGCCGTAAAATGGGCCAACCGCGAACTGGCAGCCGGGAAACCTCATTGAGTTGTAGGCCATAAATTATCGAAAAGCGATGGGTTTTTACTTATCGCTTTTTTTGTTTAACGCCTGCCTGTAAGTGTTCATATGTACACCCGTGAACGCTCATGAACACTAATTGATACCTGACAGTCAAGCATTTATGTATTTAACCCTACTGACAAATCTCTGTCACCACTTTTAATTTATTAAGGCACAAGTAGCTTTTACTCGCTTACCAGCCCAACATACTTGCGCCAGGCTTGTGGCCGTAAAATGGGCCAACCGCGAACTGGCCGCCGGGAGACCTCATTGAGTTTTAAGCTATAAGTTATTGAAAGTCGATGGGTTTCACCAATCGCCTTTTTTTGTTTAATAATGCTTATTTTTAGTACTGAATCTTATCCTCATGATACCCGAAAAAATCAAACAATACTTTGATAAAAAAAGCCATGTTAAAATATCAAGAACTATTGATAAAACAAGTAGAGGGTATATCCTTGGTTACTCTACCGACTTTATACTCGTTCAGGAAACTGATGATTTTACCGTCGTGGGTTATATTATTTTGCCTGTTAACCAAATCAAGAATATAAGCTGCGGTAAAAACGAGCAATATTATACTAAAGTAATGATTTGGGAGGGTGAAGCCGACAAAATTGGGATAAATCACAAAATCCAACTGGACAGCTGGGAAGCTATCTTTAGTAGCATTAAAAAAACAAACTTAAATATTATAGTTGAATGTGAGGATGCAGACATTGATACTTTTACAATAGGCCCAATCTTAAAAATCACTAAGAAAAAGGTTCATATAGAACATTTCGATGCTTCCGGTTTTATTGACGAAGATCCGGTGAAAATTGATTTTCAGGATATAACAAGAGTTAATTTTGACGACAGATATATCAATGTTTTAAGCAAATACTTACGTAAGCGAAAAAGTAAAACTAAATAACTATTACCTATCGCTTTTTTTGTTTAATAAATTCATTTACAACCTCCACAGCTTTTTTAAACCTTTCTTCCCAATCATTACCCTTTATTAAAACATAGTTTATTCCCCTGCTTATTAATTCCTGTTTATGGCTTTCATTAAGCTTATTCCGGTCGGCCTCTGTTAGTCTTGTTCCGTCCTGAACGTAAGATGCATCTTCATCAAGGTATAAATAAAGGTCAAAATCATTAGCTGTCTCTATCCACTCCGGCACTATCAATTCCTTGTTAAAAAGAAACTTACTGTATGACCGGGTAATGTTTATATCAGTATCAACAAACAATAATTTATTTGCCTGCTTTATTTTTTCATTGATAGCACCGGCATGAAGTTGGGCTATCTGCAGTAAATGTTGTTCTGTACATTTATTGGTATGTTCCAGTATTTCACGGGCCATTTCGGGAATGGCCACCGTATTAAAATGTTCGGCCAGTCGTTGAGTAAGTGTAGTTTTCCCGGTCGATTCGGTACCGTACAGGCATATCTTTAAAGTATAATAAGGCTTTACTACATCTGGTAAAAAATCCCAAAAAGTAAAAGGATCATTCCTGATCTGTGTGGCAGAAACGGGGACTATTTTACGGGGCTCATCAAAAATCACATGCTCGCAATTTAAAAACCTGCCCATATATGCCCCATACGCTTCAGAAGCAAAAATTACGTCAATAGGCGGCAGATGTTCTTTTAAATAATTTGCCCAAAGTTTTGAAACCCCTTCTAACGATTCGGAAGTATTTGGTAATACCGCTTCATCATAAATTAATAACCGGGGTATAACCTTACCATTATTTTTATATGCTTCTTCAATCCACTCCAGTCTCTGTTTCGCTGCAATAGGTTCGTCATAACTGGCGCTTACCAAAACTATCAGTTCATCACAACGGTTAAGGGCAAAATCAATCAAAGCAATATGCCCGTTGTGGAGAGGCATAAATTTACCCAATACTAAGCCTCTTTTCATTACGCATTATTTTTAACCACATTAATAAACCAATGCTTGCAAGGCATAAAAAAACAAAATACTCAATTGAGATAAACAGCACCATCTTTTTAGCATATAACCCCACGCTGATAACATCTGCAATGATCCATAACCACCAGTTTTCAATTTTCTTCTGTGCCAAAAGAATGGTAGCAATAATACTGAGCACTGCTACAAAAGTATCTAAAAACGGATATGATGCGGGTTTGCTAAAAACCAAAGGGAATATCAAATGAATATTTTTTACAATTACACCAATGATCGCGGTAGATACAACCAAAACGCCCAATAATTTTATCCTTTGATTTTTCGACAAGATATCAATCATATTGTACCCGGTTCTATTGTGCCACACTACCCATCCGTATATGCTTGTTACAAAAAAATATAGCTGCAAAAACATATCCGCATATAATCGCACCTGAAAAAATATCAGAAAAAAGCAGGTTACATTTAGTAAGCCGGTTGGCCACGTCCAGATATTTGATTTGGTTGCTAACCAAACTGATAACAAACCGGTTGCCGTTCCAATAAACTCCACATAACTTAATGGGTACCCAAAAATGATCACTAAGGTATTTTGAATGTTAAACCACATACTTTATTTTTTCACGATGTATGGTCGCAAACAATCTTCCACTCCCCTTTTATTTTTCTGAACCATAGGGTATAATAACCGCCTGGCGCATCTTTGGCTCGTTTAAGCCGCCAGCCGCCCATCAAAAAGGCATTGGTAGCATCAAGTACTTTTACCTGCAATATGGTAAAGGTAAGCTGCCCCATGGCAGCTCTGTTCGGATACGTTTTTTTATAATGCGCAAGTGTGGTTTGCCAGCCATAGGCCGGTGCGGTTTTGCCAACAAACAACAACGAATCTGATTTCCAGTATCCCTGCATAAAACCGTTAATATCGCCCTTGTTCCAGGCCAGTTCCTGGTCATGCATCACTTTTAATATGGCTTGCCTGTCCTGTGCATGTGATAGGTAAGAACCAAGTAATAAGAGACAAGATAAAAGTATTCTTTTCATGAATTAAATATAGGGAAATTGTCTGAAGCGGAATTGTGTCTGAGCCGCAATTTTGTCTGAAGATTACCCGGATTAGCATAAAAATCCTATAAATCCGTAAATCGTATAAATCCCAGTTCAGTCAAAATCATGGTTCAGTCAAAAAATCTATTATATTTGAATTATTCTACACCAACCTTTACATCAATTTTATGAAAAATCAGGTATTAAGCTTCGGCGAAGTTTTATGGGATGCATTTGGCGATGGTAAAAAGGCCGGCGGCGCCCCGATGAATGTGGCAAGGCATTTGGTGCAGCAGGGTGTTAAGGTTGCCTTTGCAAGTTCAGTTGGGATGGATAACAGCGGCGATGTGCTGATAGGTTTTTTACAAAAAAATGGACTGTACTCCGCACTCATCCAACGCGATGATGAATTACCTACTTGCGAAGTTACTGTAAAACTGGACGAAAATAACCAGGCCACCTATGTTATACCTGAACCCGTATCATGGGATAATATCCAGACAACAGCTATACTTAACGAGGTTGCTAAACAGGCATCGGCCATTGTGTTTGGCAGCCTGGCCTGCCGCAATACCGCTACCCGCGAAACACTGCTAAACCTGCTCGACGAAACCCGGGCGCTTAAAATTTTTGACGTAAACCTAAGGCCGCCCCACTATACGCTTTCTACCATCGAAACCTTAGCTGCAAGCGCCGATGTGGTGAAGATGAACGAAGAAGAGGCCAATCTATTGATAGGGGGCAGCAGTCGCTCATTAAAAGAGCAGATCAGCGAGTTTCGCTCCAAATACCATAACCAAACCATTTGCGTAACCCGCGGCGAAAACGGTGCCATAGTATGGCATGACCATGAATTTTACGAAAGCCCCGGCTGCCCCGTAAAAGTAGGTGATTCTGTAGGGGCCGGCGATGCCTTCCTGGCTACTTTTACTGCCGGTTTACTGGCCAATCACCCTATGCAGCAGATAGTTGATAAATCATGTGCTGTAGGCGCGTTTGTAGCCAGCCAGCGTGGTGCCAATCCAATTTATCCGCCTGAGTTATTGAATAGTTTGGCGTATTTGTAGGTTAAAATTCTAAACCCTAAGTTCTAAATACTAAAGCCCTAAATCCTACCCTTCTACACCATAAAGAGTTTGTCATCCTGAGCATAGCGAAGGATCTATTCACGAACTATGCAAGTTTGCTATTAGATGCTTCACTGCGTTCAGCATGACAACCCGGTTGTAAGAAAAAGAAATCCTATTAATCCTTTAATCGTGCGAATCATGGTTCAGACAAAAGAATCATTCATTATTCGCCCTGTATAGCATAGAGATTGCTTCGTACCTCGCAATGACGCGCTTTTTAGTTTTCAATTTGCACATCTGAAATCTGCACATCCGCACATCTACATAATCCGCACATCTACCTTTTGTCATACTTACCTAACAATTTGCTTTAATACCTGTATCACGAAACTTTTAAGAATAATTATCCGTTTCTTTATATTACAGATAAGGACACGATATGCGCGGTTTTGGATTTTCCAAGTTTAAGCCCAACCAGATCCCCAAAGGCGGATTTGAAGAATTATTAAAATTATTTCTGGAATTGCTCAACTATACTTCGGGCGATGCAGGCGAAGCTTTGGCCTGGCTAAATGAACTCGACAAGCAATACAACCTTACCAATGACGATTATGGTATGGGCGATTTTATTGATGAACTGAAACAAAAAGGCTACCTGGATGAAGACAAGCAAAGCGGCGGTTTTAATATCACTGCTAAAACTGAGCAAAGTATCCGTCAGTCGGCACTGGAGGAGATCTTCGGCAAGCTAAAAAAATCGGGCAAAGGCAATCACCGCACGCCACAATCGGGCCAGGGCGATGAAAAAAATGCCGAACGCCGCGAGTTTGAGTTTGGCGACAGTCTGGACCAGATCGATATGACCCAGTCTATCCATAATGCGCAGGTTAACCACGGTATCAACGATTTTATGATGACCGAGCGCGACCTGGAGGTGGAGGAAATGGATTATAAAACCCTTACCTCAACCGTGCTGATGATCGATATATCACACTCCATGATATTATATGGTGAAGACAGGATAACCCCGGCTAAAAAAGTGGCCATGGCCCTTGCCGAACTCATTCGCACCAAATACCCTAAAGATACTTTGGATATTGTGGTTTTTGGTAACGATGCCTGGCCAATAACCCTGCAGGATCTGCCTTATTTACAGGTTGGCCCTTATCATACCAATACCTATGCCGGGTTGGAACTGGCTACAGATTTGCTGCGCAGGCGCAAAACGCATAACAAGCAAATATTTATGATTACCGATGGTAAGCCTACCTGTTTAAAGGAAGGTACCAAATATTACAAAAACAGCATCGGGCTCGACAGGAAAGTAGTGAACAAAACGCTGAACATGGCTGCTCAGTGTAAACGCTTAAAAATCCCCATTACCACTTTTATGATAGCTAAAGACCCCTATCTGCAGCAGTTTGTTCGTAAATTTACAGAAACAAACGGCGGCAAAGCTTTTTATAGTTCACTGAATGGTTTGGGCGAATATATTTTTGAGGATTATATACGTAACAGGAGGAAAACGGTTCGCTAAGAGATTCTATGACATTAGAGGAGCGCATTAAAGGCATATTAAAGGAATTTAGACCGACAAGTCAGAAAATAAACCTCTATAATCCAAATATTCAGGAAAAATGCCTCCGATATTTTACTTTCAATAAAGATGGAATTAAAATTAAAATGTTCTTGTTTTCCACAAGAGCATTGCTGGAAATTAAAATAAATACGTCTTTATTATTTGCTGTTAATATCCCAGATGTGGTTTGCTTTGCAAATAAAGCATTGGATAAACAAATTGGAGAGCATAAAATCTATACAGATAATTCGAACTACAATTTGATCATCAATTGCATTGATTTGATTAAAAATGAAGTTAAGGATTTGCATTTAAAAGCGAATGAGGGATTTTTTGTTTACGGCAATGCTTTACAATTGGCCATTAGTCAACAACGGGCGCTAATTCCTGAAATAAGTTCTTTAATAAAATTAAAATCAACAATAGAACAACCTGAAATTAAATCAGAAATTGATATTTCAAAGGTACCGGAGAATCTTCAAAGCTTAATTCCATTTTTAAACGAGTGGGCTTTATCAGATGATCATGAAAGAGATGAGAAGATTAATCAATCTTCTAAAATAGAGCTTATGAAAGTTACTAATGCTGTAAACCCTAAAATGAACATCATTAACAATTACCTTGATAGCTTTAAAAAAGAATCTTTGCCACACGAGGCTATTTTAATAGGAAATTTGGCGGAGTTGATTACTGAAATTACGTTATAAATAATACGAATCGGTGAAATCAATATATTGCATCGGTGAAATCAACAAAGAACAATGAATAAACTACTTGATATAAAAACCCTCGGCCAGCTTAAAAAAACTGACTATAAGAGCCGATCGGTTAAAGATGAATTACGTGCCAATTTAATAGCTCAACTCAAAAAACGCGAAGGCGGCTTTGAGGGTATTATTGGATTTGAAGATACGGTTATCCCCGATCTGCAAACTGCCATACTATCAAGGCATAATATTTTGCTGTTGGGTTTGCGTGGTCAGGCCAAAACCCGTATAGCGCGCCTGCTGGTTAACCTGCTTGACGAATACATACCATACATTGAAGGATCAGACCTGTTTGATGATCCATATCAGCCTATTTCGTGGTTTGGCCACAGTACGGTTAACACCCTGGGCGATGATACCCCAATTGGCTGGATCCACCGCTCTGAGCGTTATACCGAAAAACTGGCTACACCTGATGTTACCGTTGCCGACCTGATTGGTGATGTTGACCCTATTAAAGCAGCTACGCTTAAATTAACTTATTCTGACGAGCGGGTTATCCACTTCGGGTTGATCCCGCGTGCGCACCGTGGCATTTTTGTGATCAATGAACTACCCGATTTGCAGGCCCGTATCCAGGTATCACTATTCAACATCCTGCAGGAAAGGGATATACAGATCCGTGGTTTTAAACTGCGTTTACCTTTAGATATCCAGTTTGTATTTACTGCCAACCCCGAAGATTATACCAACCGTGGCTCCATAGTTACACCGCTTAAGGATCGTATTGAGAGCCAGATATTAACGCACTACCCGCGCACAGTTGAAGTTTCAAGAAGGATCACCCAGCAAGAAGCATCACTTACAGATGAGCAGCGTACCGCTGTGGAGGCCGACAGCCTGGTGAAAAATCTAATTGAGCAAATAGCTTTTGAGGCCCGCAATTCAGAATATATTGATAAAAAATCGGGCGTATCGGCACGTTTAACTATTTCGGCGTTTGAAAACCTGATCAGTAATGCAGAGCGCCGCATGATCATCAATAACGAAACCAGCACCTTTGTACGCATAACCGACTTTTTAGGTGTAATACCTGCCATTACCGGTAAAATTGAACTGGTATATGAAGGCGAGCTGGAAGGTCCGGGTAAGGTTGCCAATATATTGATAGGTAAGGCTATTAAAACCTCGCTGCTGGAGTTTTTCCCCGATCCTGAGAAAGCTAAAAAAGCAAAAGCCACAAATCCTTACGCCGGCATCATTAACTGGTTTGGCGAAGGTAATAACCTGGCATTGGTTGATGATATGTCGTTACAGGATTATAAAAAAGCGCTGAACGAGGTAACCGGCTTAAAGGATCTGGTTAAAAAGGTACATCCACGTCTTACAGAAAATCAGCAACTGCTGCTGATGGAGTTTGTGCTGCACGGTCTGTCGGAGTTTTCACAGCTAAACAAAGGCTTTTTAGATAATGGTTTTGCATTTTCAGACATGTTCAACAGCCTGTTTAATCTGCAGCCTGATGAGGACGACCTGGATCTGGACGATGACCGTTATTAATTAAAAAGAGTATCGAATAGTTGGTATCAAGTAATTGGTATCAAGTATCAAGACTTTTGATTGGTTTATGAAAACTGTAGTTGTCATGATACTTGATACCAGCTACTTGATACTAAAACCAACTACCCGATACTAAAAATAAAATGAGGGAACAGGTACTTAACATCATACTCATCATCGCTATACTGCTGCTGATTGATCTTTATGTATTGCATGGTATACGCGGCGCATTTAAAAAATGGAAGTTGCCCCACTCGGGCGACTTTACTTTTTTATACTGGTTACTTTCTGTCTTATTAATAACCGCTTTATTACTGGCCATTTACATCAACTTAGGAGTAGGCACCCGGGCAGGTGTAATGATGGTTTTCTTCCTGATCTTTTTAGGCAAAATATCTTTTTTACCTTTCCTGATGATCGATGATCTGCGGCGAATGCTGAAATTAAGGCGCGACAGGTTAAAAAGAAAAGCAGAGGCTATCAGCATCCCCCCAAAAGACCATGCCATACCCCGTTCTGAGTTTTTGATGAAAGCCGGGTTGCTTGCCGGGGCCATACCTTTAGCTGCCATCAAGATAAGTATGCCCAAAGGGTTGTATGATTATCATGTAAAATACCAAACCATGTATTTGCCCAACCTGCCCAAAGCATTTGATGGCATAAAGCTTGGCCAGATATCTGATATCCACTCGGGTAGTTTTTTTAACCACAAGGCTGTACGTGGCGGCATAGAAATGCTGCTGAAGGAAAAACCCGATCTCATATTTTTTACCGGCGACCTGGTTAACGGGCAAGCCTCAGAAATGAATCATTACCAAAATATTTTTACCAAAGTAAAGGCCCCGCTTGGGGTTTACAGCTCACTGGGTAATCATGATTATGGCGATTACGGTGTTTGGCCATCGCCGGCAGATAAAAAGAAAAACCATGACGACCTGATAGCCACCCATAAAAACATGGGCTGGGACCTGCTGCTAAACGAAAACCGTCGATTAAAGGTTGATGGTGAAGAAATAGGGATACTGGGCGTTGAAAACTGGGGCGAACTGAGCATGTTCCCTAAATATGGCCGCATGGACCTGGCCACTAAAAACACGGATGACCTGCCGGTTAAACTATTGTTATCCCATGACCCATCGCACTGGCGCGGCGAGGTATTGTCTAAATATCCGCAGATAGATGCCATGTTTTCGGGCCATACCCACGGTATGCAGTTTGGTGTACGTACCAAATATTTTCAATGGAGCCCAATTGAATATGTTTATAAAGAATGGGCCGGCATATACCACCAAGATAATCAGCAATTATATGTAAATGTAGGTTTTGGCTTTATTGGTTTGGCCGGCAGGGTTGGAATATTACCGGAGATTACGATATTTACATTAAAAGCCGGCCGCGATCCTAAAAACGAATCATAAAAGATTAATGCAGGCAGATATTACTAAATGAAAAAGCTATTTCAGTCTGTTTTTGATTTTCTGCTGTTCAGTAATATTTTCATGTCGCTTTGCGCTGTTGCACAGGCGTTAATAACCTTTCAACTGATAGGTGTAAAACCTATGTTTACCGTTTTGGGACTGCTATTTACCTCAACACTGGGTATATAT
>NZ_JBFUJG010000114.1:0-17082 GCF_056401495.1 Mucilaginibacter sp. P4_E8 | reverse complement strand
ATGGCCCGATTAAATTTATTGGAAGAGACCCGGTACGAGAAGCTGCCGGTAAGCGTTTATAGCAACCAGCAGGTGGCAGCCGTTGCCGTTGCCGCAAGGATCGCCAAACTGATCCGCGGTAAGCAAAGTAAAGGCGAAAAAGCCGTGCTGGGACTGGCTACCGGTGTTACCCCCATCGGTGTGTATGCCGAACTGGTACGCCTGCACCAGGAAGAGGGTTTGTCTTTTAAAAACGTGATCACCTTTAACCTCGATGAGTATTATCCCATGAAGCCCGATGCYGCYCAAAGCTATGTCACCTTCATGTACGAGAACCTCTTCAGCCATGTGGATATCGAWMMRGCCAATGTGCAYATTCCCGATGGTACCCTGGACCAGGATGCCGTGGTGGCTTTTTGCCTGGCTTATGAACAYCAGATCGAGGAACTGGGCGGTTTGGACCTGCAGATCCTCGGKATCGGCCGTACCGGTCACATCGGTTTYAATGAGCCGGGTTCGGCTCCCAACTCGGGTACCAGGCTGGTGACCCTGGATGACCTGACCCGCAATGACGCCTCAAGGGACTTTGGCGGTAAGGCCAATGTGCCTACCAAGGCCATCACCATGGGTATCGGTACCATTTTCAAGGCCCGCGAGATCATCCTGATGGCCTGGAGCAAAAAGAAAGCCCCCATCATTAAAAAAGCCGTGGAAGGCGAAATGTCGGGTGATGTACCGGCTACTTACCTGCAACTGTCCGACAATGTGGAATTTGTACTGGATGAAGCCGCCGCTTCCGAGCTTACCCGTTTTGATACCCCCTGGTTGGTGAAAGACTGTTCCTGGGACGATAAGGTACTGAAGAAAAAAGCGGTGATCTGGCTGGCTGATACCATCGGCAAGCCGGTACTGAAACTGACCGAAGAGGATTACAACAACCACGGGATGGCCCAGCTGGCTGTTGAACAGGGGCCGGTATACAACATCAATATCGATATTTTTAACCAGATCCAGCATACCATTACCGGCTGGCCGGGTGGTAAGCCCGACGCCGATGATTCGCAAAGGCCGGAAAGGGCTTTGCCGGCCAAAAAAAGGTCTGTCATCTTTTCGCCGCATCCCGATGATGACGTGATCTCGATGGGGGGGACGTTCATTCGTCTGGTGGATCAGGGGCATGAGGTGCATGTGGCTTACCAGACTTCGGGCAATACCGCCGTTTGGGATGATGATGTATTGCGTTACATGGAGTTTGCCATTGATTTTACCAACAGCATTGGCGAGGATACCGCGCACCTGAAAAAGTTATACGAGGAGATGCGCGCTTTTTTCCCGCAGAAACAGCCTAACCAGATCGATACCCAGGAGATCCGCAATGTGAAAGGTTTTATCCGCAAAACCGAGGCCATCTCGGGGGCCAGGTACGCGGGTTTACATGACGACCATATCCATTTTATGGCTTTGCCTTTTTACGAAACCGGCAAAACCAAGAAGAACACCGTGGGCGAGGCGGATATCCAGCTCACCATCGACCTGCTGCAAAAAATAAAACCGCAGCAGATTTTTGCCGCCGGTGATTTTGCCGATCCGAACGGTACCCACCTCGTTTGTTTTAACATCATTTTAGCGGCCCTGGACCGCCTGAAGGATACCGAGGAATGGGTAAAGGATTGCTGGTTGTGGATGTACCGCGGGGCATGGCATGAGTTTGAAACCTATGAGATTGAAATGGCCGTGCCGCTTTCGCCACAGGAGGTGATCCGCAAGCGGAATGCCATCTTTAAACACCAGTCGCAGAAGGACCGCCCGGTGTTCCCGGGTGATGATGCCCGCGAGTTCTGGGTAAGGGCTGAGGACCGCACCCGGGATACCGCCCAGCGTTATGACCGCCTCGGACTTGCTGAATATGAAGCCATGGAGGCGTTTATGCGGTATAAGTTCTGAGTAGTGAGTGATGAGCTTTGAGTTTCATCCCATCGTCTGTGTCTTCACAGACGATTTGCATTTATTCGTTGAAATAAGGAAAGTTGCCCGTGAGAACACAGGCAACGGGAAATAGAAATAGATAGCCATTTTAATTCCCTCCCCTGGGAGGGGCGCGATGGATTGGTGTAATGGCAGGGAGGGGTCTACGCGATTAGTTTAACCCCTTCCTCCCCTTCCCAAAGGAAGGAATCGCACTTACCCCTGCTTTTTAAAACTCAAATTAAACCCAGGCATCATATTAATATAAAATTAATAGCTCTAAAATATATTGAATGACCTCAACCATTACTACTGAAAAACCCGCACGACTTGTTTCACTTGATGTAATGCGCGGCGCAACCATTGCCGCTATGATACTGGTAAATGATCCCGGCGACTGGGGGCATATCTATCCACCGCTTGAACATTCTAAATGGAACGGATGTACACCTACCGATCTGGTGTTCCCTTTCTTCCTGTTTATGGTTGGCGTGGCTGTGGTTTATGCTATGGAGAGCAAGAAGGCAACCATGCCGCATGGCAAAATGATATTAAATGCCTTGCGCCGTACTGCTATACTCATCGCCATTCCGTGGATCACGCAGTTTATTTTTCATCCTGAAGGAGGGTTTGCACATTTGCGTTTCCCGGGAGTATTGCCACGTATCGCGCTGGTTTACTTTATCTGTACCGTACTTTATTTAAAAACCTCACAAAAAACCCGCGACTGGATATTTGCCTTGGCATTAATTGGTTATTTCATTATCATGACCTGTATCCCGGTACCGGGTGTGGGTTATGCCAATCTGGAGCCCGAAACCAACATGGGCGCCTGGATAGACAGACTGGTATTTACTACCAACCACCTCTGGCGCGAATCACATACCTGGGACCCTGAAGGTCTGCTGGGCACACTGCCCGCAGTAGCCACCGGCTTGTTTGGTATAAGGGTAGGCAGCTGGTTAAAACGGAAGGACCGTGATGAAAATGTTAAAGTAAGCTGGATGTTCACCTATGGAGTAATAGCAGTTGTAGCTGGTTTGATCTGGGACTTGTTTTTCCCCATCAACAAAGCGTTGTGGACAAGCTCCTTTGTACTATACACCGGTGGACTGGCTACCATTGCCCTGGCCATTAGCTACTGGCTTATTGATGTGCAGGGCCATAAAAGATTTACTTACCCTTTTGTTGTTTTTGGCGCCAATGCCATTACCGCGTATGTGCTCTCGGGCTTTATTCCGCATTATATGGGCATGATCAAAATTGGCGGGGCATCAATTTATCAAACGCTATTTGTACCTTATTTTTCACCTGTTAACGCCTCATTGGCAAGCGCCATATTTACCGTAATTATTTTATGGCTGGTGATGTGGTTATTCTACATCAAAAAAATCTTTATCAAAATATAATAAATCATGAAACTAAACCTTATCATCCTTATCACACTATTCTTTTTCTCGGTTACCAGCCTCAAAGCACAAACCGCAGCCCCGGCTTTTACGGCATCGCACCTGAAAGCAGCCGATGACTTTTTAACTGCCACGGGTGTAAATAATCAATTTGGCAGCGTTATGGATAACATGATCAAATCGTCAAGTGCTCAAATACCGGAAGAGCATCGTGCCTCCTATTTAAAAGTAATGAATACTTTCATCGCTAAATATTTTACATGGGATATGCTTAAAGATAAAATTGCTACCGTATATGCTGCCGAATTCACCGAAGACGAACTTATAAAGCTGTCTGCATTTTACAATACCCCGCTTGGAAAAAAAATCAGCTCAAAACTCACTGTACTAACACAAAAAGGAATGGCTATAGGTCAGCAGGCCGTTGCCGACCACCGACCGGAACTGGAACAAATGATGAAAGATGCCTTTGAAAAGGATATACCTCCGGCTACCAAGCAATAATTAACATTTTGCAACTTGTAACTAATAATTTCGTTTTGCATCTTAGCATAAAAATATTCCCCAATTAACATATGAAATTAAACCTCAAGCTTTCCGCACTTGCCTTAGCTTTGATCATAACCTCGGCAGGCGCTTTTGCGCAGGTTAAAAAAAAGCCGGCTCCATCATCAAAAGGCAAACCCGTTGTTGCGCAGGCAAAAGCAAAAGCTGATGTATTGCCCGTTGACGACCAGGTGATCATTGGCAAGCTGCCCAACGGATTAACCTACTATATCAGGCAAAACGTTGAACCTAAAAACAAAGCTGAGTTATACCTGGTAAATAAAGCCGGTTCGGTTTTAGAAGCTGATGACCAGCAAGGCCTTGCTCACTTTACTGAGCACATGGCCTTTAACGGCACCCGCGATTTCCCTAAAAATGAAATGGTTGATTATCTTCAAAAATCAGGGGTAAAATTTGGTGCCGATCTAAACGCTTATACATCATTTAACGAAACCGTATATCAGCTGCCAATACCATCTGATACCGTTAAAATTTTCGAGAATGGTTTTAAAATACTGGCCAACTGGGCAGGGTATGTGAGTTTTGACCCTGCAGAAATAGATAAGGAACGTGGTGTTGTTTTGGAGGAAGAGCGCCTGCGCGGTAAAAATGCCCAGGAACGTTTACAAAATCAAACCTTACCTGTATTGCTTAATAACTCACGCTATGCTTTACGTTTGCCTATTGGTAAGGATGATGTGCTGAAAAACTTTAAACCAGAAACTATCAAAAGTTTTTACCGTGATTGGTACCGCCCCGATCTGCAAGCTGTTATAGCTGTTGGTGATTTTGACCCTAAACGGGTAGAGCAACTGATAAAGCAAAATTTCTCTCAGCTGCAAAATCCACCGGCCGAGAAACCGCGTGTAAAATATACCGTACCAGCAACGCCAGGTACTGCGGTTAAAATAGCTACAGATGCTGAATTTCCATATACCCTTGCCCAAATCATCGTAAAGCATCCCGGAACAACAACCAAAACAACTACTGATTATATGCAGCAGATCAGGGAGCAGTTGTTTAACCAGATGCTTAATGCGCGCCTGGGCGAACTGTTGCAAAAAGCTACCCCTCCATTTTTATTTGGACGATCAAGCTATGGTGGTTTTTTAGGCGAGCAGGATGCCTTTACTTCCATAGCCGTAGCCAGGCCGGGTGAGCTGGAAGGCGCTATTAAAGCCGTAGTTGCTGAAACAGAACGTGCACGCAAGTTTGGCTTTACACTTACCGAACTGGAACGGGCCAAACAAGATGCCCTGGTACAAATGGGAAATGCCTTTAGAGAAAGAAACAAAACCCGCTCGGTAAATTTTGTACGGGAGTATCAGCAACACTTTTTAACAGGCGAAGCCATACCAGGTATTGAATACGAATACAATTTTTATGTGAACAACATTGGCAAAATAACCCTTGCCGAAATGAATGCGCTTGCCGGTAAATTCATCAGCGACCAAAACAGGGTGGTGATCGTAGAAGCGCCTGATAAGGAAAAAGACAAACTCCCTGCCGAAAAAACATTATTACAATGGATAAGCACAGCAGGGCAAAATGTAACCGCCTATGTTGATAATGTATCATCAGATCCATTGATCAGCAAATTGCCCGATGGCAGCAAGGTCACCAACCAGGTTGCAGATGATGCCATTGGTACAACCACCTTAACATTGGGTAATGGCGTAAAAGTAATTTTAAAACCCACAGAGTTCAGGAATGATCAGATATTGATAAACGGATACGCCTTTGGCGGTACCTCCTTAGCCAATGATGATGATTTTACATCGGCAAATCTGGCTACCGCCATAATAAGCAACAGCGGTATAGCCCAGTTTAACCAGGGGCAGCTTGATAAAAAACTGGCTGGTAAAAACGTGAACATTTCGCCATACATCAGCGAATTTACACAGGGAATAAGCGGTAGCACGTCACCTGCTGATTTTGAAACCGCATTACAGCTTATCTACCTGTATTTTACCCAACCACGTAAGGATAAGGATATTTGGCAATCGCAAATTGACCAAACCCGCTCATTATTAACCAATCGTGGCCTTGATCCGGTAAGCGTATTCCAGGATACTGTGGCAGCTGTATTAAGTAATTATAATTTCCGCGCTATGGTTACCACGCCAGCCAGGTTAAACGCGGCATCGCTTGATAAGGCTTATTCTTTTTATAAAAGCAGGTTTGCCGATGCAAGTGGCTTTACTTTTACCCTTGTAGGCAATTTTAATGTAGAAACTATTAAGCCTTACCTGGAGCATTATTTAGGAGCATTGCCATCAACCAACAGTAATGAAACCTATAAAAACCTGGATATACATCCCGCTGCTGGATTGATCAATACAACCGTTAATAAAGGTGTTGGCGAAAAAAGCAGCGTACAGTTGGTTTTTAGCGGTGAGTTTGACTATAACGAAGCCAACAATTTACAGATGGATGCCCTGGAAGAGGTGCTTAACATTAAATTGATAGAGCGCCTGCGCGAACAGGAAAGCGGTGTTTACGCGCCGGGTGTAAGAGCTGGGTACCATAAAACCCCAAGCGGCAGGTATACTATCTCTGTTTATTTTGGATGCGCTCCCGAAAATGTAGATAAAATGGTAAATGCCACATTAGAGGAAATTGCCAAGATCAAACAAAACGGGGCCTTGCCTGCCGATATCCAGAAATTTGTGGCTAAAGAGGCCCGTTCAACCCAGGAGCAATTGAAAGAAAATATCTTTTGGGCCGGATATTTAGCTTCATCATCACAAAATAAGGAAAATCCCGACCAGATATTGAGCCATGTAAACAACCTGGAGCAGGTAACCGTGCAAAGTACCAAAGATGCTGCCAACAAATACCTGAGCGGCAAAAACCTCATCAAACTAATATTAATGCCTGAGAAAAAATAAGTTTTTTCTCCCATTGAGATATATTAAGAACGCCCCGCCAGATGATCCTGGCAGGGCGTTCTTGTTTTGTGCTTAACGTGCTTTAATTCCCTCCCTTGGGAGGGGCGCGGTTGGATAGCGCGGTAGCAGGGAGGGGTTTCTACACATGACACAAGCTTGCATTATTTACTAAACCCCTTCCTCCCCTTCCCCAAGGAAGGAATCGCACTCGTCCCTACTCATTTTTTAATTTGGCTTGATGATTCTCAATGCATATTCAAATAGGCCGATGCTGTATCGTGTGCCTTATGCACCACTACGCCAACGCATTTCTTACTGGCATCTATTTCAAAAGAAATGCCTTTGTCCATATCGGTATAAACCTGCACCTTGCCGTCTTTATTTTTATAATCACTGGTTGGTTTTAGGTCGTAAGCTTTTTTAATTTCATCACGCGTAGCGCCCACTCCAACACCATCGGCTGTTTTAAACTCCGGCGAAGTGATCAATATTTTCTGAATCCGACTAATATTCTCGTCCTTACCTCCCATATTCCGATGCGAAAACACACTCGTTTTGTACCCCGAACTATTGTGCTTAGCGTACCACACCATTAATGAGCTCCCCATAGCGGCATCAGAACTATCAGGTCGCCCTAATAACTGGCTAACATTTTCAACATCTTCGTTCAATAATATGCGTCCAATGCCCCTTCCGGGACTAATGAGCCGGTCGGCAGATATTGTTTTTGTTGTACCTGTATCGGTTGTGGCCGGGCTTTTGGCTATGGAATCGTCTAATATAGGCTGTTTTACTTTGCCGGTATCGGCGGCTTGTTGTGTGGTATCGGCAGTTGTTTGTTTTTTTGAGGATTGATTACAGGCAAACAGGCCTGTAATCAGTAATAATATTATAAGGGTGTTCTTCGTCATATATCAACATAACAGTATTATATTTATTTTGTTGGCCGGGTTATTTACCTAACCAAATTAACATTAATTTGTTGAACAAATAATGATCACAAAAGGCCAACAGGTTATACAGCAATGGTACAAGCAAAAAAACTGGCAGCAGTTCCCGTTTCAGCAGGAAATGGAAGCAGCCTACCTTGCCGGCTACTCAGGTTTACTGAATGCGCCTACCGGTAGTGGTAAAACCTTCGCACTGTTTTTGCCTTTCCTGGCCGATTTTATAAATAAACATCCCGACACTTATACTACCCAAAAGAACAACGGCCTGCTCATGCTGTGGATAACCCCGCTGCGTGCATTAACTAACGATATCAGGAAGGCGATGCAGGAATCGTGCGATGAAATAGGTTTGCCATGGCAAATTGCCACCCGCACCGGAGATACATCGGCTGCCGAAAAGCAAGCCCTGAAGCGAAAACTGCCCGAAGTACTGCTCACCACCCCCGAAAGCCTGCACCTGATGCTGGCCCAAAAAGAATATCCCAAGATGTTCAGTAACCTGCAGGTAGTAGTGATTGATGAGTGGCACGAACTGTTAGGCACCAAACGCGGCGTACAGGTGGAGCTGGGGTTATCGAAGTTAAAAGTCTTGAGTTCTGAGTCTTTAGTCCAAAGTGAAAACAATAAACCCTATGCAAAACTTTCAAACTTAGAACTTCAAACTTCAGACTTAGGGCTTCGTATCTGGGGCATCAGCGCAACCATTGGCAATTTAGAGCAGGCAGCCGAAGTATTGCTGGGCAACGATTTTCCGCCGGAACGAATAAAAATGGTACGGGCCAACCTGGATAAAAAACTGGAAATAAAATCGATCATCCCTGATAATGTAGAGAATTACTCCTGGGCTGGTCATATCGGTCTAAAACTGTTGCCGCAGGTGATGGAGATCGTGGCCCGCAGTAAAACTACGCTGATATTTACCAATACCCGTTCGCAGTCCGAAATTTGGTACCATGCCATTTTAGATAACTATCCGGAATATGCCGGCATCATGGCCATGCACCACGGCTCGCTGGATAATGAACTGCGCAACTGGGTAGAGCAAGCCCTGCACGCCGAAACTCTGAAAGTAGTGGTATGTACATCGAGTTTGGATCTGGGGGTTGATTTTCGTCCGGTAGATACTGTGGTTCAGGTGGGCAGCCCTAAAGGCGTTGCCCGTTTTATGCAGCGTGCCGGGCGTAGCGGTCACCACCCGGGCGCGGTATCAAGGGCTTATTTTGTACCCACACACTCGCTCGAACTGCTGGAAGGTGCAGCCCTTAAAGAGGCTATCAGAAAAGGCATTTTTGAAAGCCGCGACCCCATGCTGCTTACCATGGATGTGCTGATCCAATACATGGTTACACTTGCCGTATCAGATGGTTTCAGGGCCGATGAATTGTTTAAGGAAGTAAAAAGCACTTATGCCTTCGCCGATATCACCCATAATGAATTTGGTCAGCTGCTTGATTTTATAACCAGCGGCGGCAAAACCCTGGCGCAATATGATGAGTTTTTAAAGGTGGAGGTTGAAAACGGTTTATACAAAGTGAACAGCAGGCGGGTGGCTATGCGTCACCGTTTAAGCATCGGCACCATTACCAGCGAGCTGAGCATCCGGGTAAAATGGCTGAGCGGCGGCAGCCTGGGCACTATCGAAGAATCATTTGTATCCAAATTAAAGCCGGGTAACACCTTTTGGTTCGCGGGCCGCAGCCTCGAATTTATCCGGGTTAAAGAAATGACCGCCTATGTAAAAAAATCAAACTCCAACAAGGGCCTCATCCCCAGCTGGAATGGTGGCCGGATGCCTTTATCGTCGCAACTATCTGCCGTGTTCAGGGATAAACTGGATGAGGTAGCGCATGGTATTGAAAAAGATGAGGAAGTTATCGCTCTTAAACCCTTATTTAATTTGCAGCAGGAACTTTCGCACCTGCCCCAAAGCCATGAGTTTTTGATCGAATCATTTAAATCGCGCGAGGGGCACCACCTGTTGTTTTACCCCTTTGAGGGACGGTTGGTACATGAGGGTATGGCTTCGTTGCTGGCCTTTCGCATCAGCAAAATAAAACCCGCCAGCTTCTCTATCGCCATGAACGATTATGGGTTTGAACTGCTTACCGATGAGGATGTGCCTATTGACGAAGTGCTGGAAGATGCCAGCTTTTTTTCGATTGATAACCTGCTGGATGATATTCAGCATAGTTTAAATGCCAACGAAATGGCACGCCGCCGTTTCAGGGATATAGCCCACATCGGCGGACTGGTATTTACAGGATACCCCGGTCAGCAGGTAAAAAATAAACACCTGCAGGCATCCACCTCCTTATTATTCGAGGTATTTACCGAGTATGAGCCCGATAACCTGTTGGTGCGGCAGGCTTATAACGAGGCGCTCGCTTTTCAACTTGAGGAGTTTAGGCTCAGGGCAGCGCTGCAGCGCATAGCTACACAAAACATTATTCTTAAAGTAATTGAACGCCCTACCCCATTTGCTTTCCCTATTATGGTTGACAGCCTTGGCCGTGAAAGATTGACCACCGAAACCATGGAAGAGCGGATAGCTAAAATGGCACGTAGCTATGGTGCCGAAGGTGTTGCCGAACCCGCCGAAAATCGCAGAAACCGAAAATCCGGAATTACCAGGAAGAAAGGCTTTTAGCTCGATACCTAAAAAACACATCATTGAGGCACGAAGCAAGAAGCCCCCTCTAAATCTCCCCCAAAGGGGGGAGACTTTGAAAGTGTTTTAAAGCCCTCTCCTTTGGAGAGGGTTGGGTGAGGTTCTGAAATTTGCACATCTGCACATAAATTATCACCAGGCTTTATACCTTTGCCCTCATGGAAACTATCACCTGGCACGATTTTGAGCGAGTAGAACTCAGGGTTGGAACTATTCTGGAAGCAGCAGATTTCCCCGAAGCACGCAAACCCGCCTTTAAGGTAAAGGTTGATTTTGGGGAGTTCGGCATTAAATGGTCAAGTGCGCAGATCACTAAACATTATACCAAAGAAGAATTAACCGGCAGACAGATCGTCGCGGTCATCAACTTTCCTAAAAAACAGATCGCTAATTTCATGTCGGAGTTTTTGGTTACCGGCTTTGCCGATGAAAATGGTGATATAGTTTTGGCCGCTATTGATAAACCCGTGCCAAACGGCAGTAAACTTATTTAAATGAGATATATCAATTTTGAGGACGAGCCCGCTATTTCGCCCGACGATTTTTTCATGGGCGAGGCTTTAAAAGAAGCCCGCTATGCTCTTGAAGAAGATGAGATACCCATTGGCGCCATCGTGGTATATGGTGGTAAGATCATAGGTCGTGGCCACAACTTAACCGAGCGATTGAGCGATGTATCGGCACATGCCGAAATGCAGGCATTAACCGCCGCGGCCAACTCCATGGGTGGTAAGTATTTACCGGGCTGTACTTTATATGTAACTATGGAGCCTTGTGTAATGTGTGCCGGGGCATCCTACTGGTTCCAGGTGAGCCGGATTGTTTTTGGTGCTTATGATGCCAAGCTTGGTTTTGGCAGGCTTAATCAAAAAATAACCCATCCCAAAACGGTTATTACCGGCGGCATCCGTGAAAACGAATGTGCCGAGCTGGTAAAAAGTTTTTTTAAAGGGAAGCGGAAAAAATGATGTCTGAATCAAAGTTTTCAGGATTTATAAATTAAGAGAATGGGTTATTCGAATTTGATAACCCCTGAAGACTTCTCACATTCTGTAAATTCTGATTCCAGACAAATACCTGACAAATTTTTTAGAACAAAAACTGAGTTCAACTCTTATATTTGTTACGTCACAACATTAAACTTTTAAACTTTAATAATAAACAATTATGGCATTTACACTACCGGCGTTACCTTACGCTACCGATGCTCTGGAACCGCACATTGATAAACTGACCATGGAAATTCACCATGGCAAACACCATCAGGCTTATGTAACCAACTTAAATAAAGCCCTTGAAGGTAAACCTGAAGCTGATAGCAGCATTGATGATATCATTAAAAATATTTCAAAATTTCCGCCTGCTGTACGCAACAATGGTGGTGGTCATTACAACCACTCTTTATTCTGGACTTTGCTTTCTCCAAACGGAGGCGGCGAGCCTACTGGCGCTTTAGCCGATGCTATAAAAAGCACTTTCGGTTCATTTGCCGATTTTAAAACTAAAGTATCTGAAGCTGGTGCAACCCGTTTCGGTTCGGGTTGGGCATGGTTAATTGTTACTGCCGATAAAAAACTGGCTATTACATCAACTCCAAACCAGGACAACCCATTAATGGATATTGCCGAAGTAAAAGGCACACCAGTTTTAGGTATTGATGTTTGGGAACATGCTTACTACCTGAAATATCAAAACCGTCGCCCTGATTATTTAGCGGCTATCTGGAACGTGATCAACTGGAAACAAGTTGCCGAGCTTTACGCAAAAGCAACAGCTTAATTTTATTAAGCACTATAAATTTAAAGCGGCAGAGTTTAAACAATTCTGCCGCTTTTTTATTTAATTTTATTTATTGTAATAATAACCCGTCATTGCGAGGTACGAAGCAATCTCTATGCTATACAGGGCCGCTCTGTAAATCGGGGATTGCTTCGTACCTCGCAATGACGATATGCTGAAATCCATGAAAGCCATCGTTTTAGAAGCCGCCGATAAACCACTGGTATATAAAGAAGTTGAAAAACCAACTCTTGCTCCCGGCGAAGTATTAGTACATATAAAAGCCGCCGCATTAAACCGCCGCGACTACTGGATAACCATAGGCCGGTATGCCGGTATCAAATATCCATCCATATTAGGATCAGACGGGGCCGGTACAGTTGCCGAAGTTGGCAGTGAGCAGGATAATCACTGGCTAAACCAGGAAGTGGTCATTAACCCAAGCAACAACTACGGCCAGAGTGATGATTACCAGGGAGCGGATTTTAAGATATTGGGCCTGCCAGATAATGGCACTTTTGCCGAATATGTAAAAACCCGTGTAGAATACCTGCACCCCAAACCCTCCCATTTAACCTGGGAACAGGCGGCAGCCATTCCGCTGGCCGGGCTAACCGCCTACCGCGCGTTATTTACCAAAGCTAAGGCCAAAAAAGGCGATAGAGTTTTGATATCCGGCGTTGGCGCGGGTACCGGCGCTTTTGCATTGCAATGGGCTGTAGCTGCCGGATGCCAGGTTTTTGTAACCTCGGGCAATGGCGAAAAAATTGAACGCGCCAAACACCTGGGCGCGGCAGCAGGCGTTAATTATAAAGCGCAGGACTGGGCCGAACAACTGAAACTGATGGTTCACGGTTTTGATATCATTATTGATAGCGCCCTGGGCCCTGGGTTTGCCAAATTCCCCGACCTGTGTAATCCCGGCGGGCGCATAGTGATCTTTGGCGGAACAGCAGGTAATATCCCCCCGCTCGACGGACGTAAAATATTCTGGAAGCAACTGCAACTCCTGGGCACAACCATGGGCACCACTGCCGATTTTACGGCTATGCTGCAATTTGTAAACGAGCATAAGATAATTCCCATAGTTGATGAAGTGTTTCCGCTAAAGGATGCGCAAAAGGCCATTGACAAAATGGAAAATTCCTCACAGTTTGGTAAAATTGTATTGCAGAACCTCTAACAATAGCTGTTTAAACATTTGTACATAGCGCGATTGCCTAATAATCTACTAATTTTGTGGACTTTATTTAGGCATGATCAAAAAACCCATAGACCTGCTGCTGAAAGAGTCGGCAGAAGTAGGAGAACACTCATTAAAACGCACACTTGGCCCGGTTAACCTGATATTGATCGGGATAGGCATCATCATAGGAGCAGGGTTATTTTCATTAACCGGTATCGCGGCCGGTCAGCATTCAGGGCCGGCAGTAACCATCTCCTTCCTGATAGCTGCTTTAGGCTGTACATTCGCCGCACTTTGTTATGCCGAGTTTTCGGCCATGATACCGGTTGCGGGCAGTGCTTATACCTATTCTTATGCTACTATGGGCGAGCTTTTTGCCTGGATCATTGGCTGGGACCTGGTGCTTGAATATTCAGTTGGTGCCGCTACCGTGGCCATTAGCTGGTCGCAATACCTTACCAAGTTCTTGTCATGGTTTGATCTTTACCTGCCCCCGCAGCTTACCTTGTCCCCTTTTGAAACCGCCAAAGCTGCTAATGGCGATGTGGTGAGCGGCATTATTAACCTGCCTGCAGCTTTAATAGTTATTATTGTAACCAGTATTATCATCAGGGGTACAAAAGGGTCGGCTTTGGTTAACGCCATTATTGTAAGTTTAAAGGTGGGTGTGGTACTGGTGTTCATAGCTGTTGGGTGGTCGTTCATCAACCCACAAAACTATCATCCTTATATTCCGCAAAATACCGGCGTATGGGGCGATTATGGCTGGTCGGGTATATTACGGGGCGCGGGGTTGGTTTTCTTCGTATTCATTGGGTTCGATGCGGTATCAACCGCGGCGCAGGAGGCTAAAAACCCACAGCGAAACATGCCTATAGGTATCATCGGTTCGCTGGTAGTTTGTACAATCCTGTTCGTGATCTTCGCCCATGTTATGACAGGGATGGCTAATTATAAAGAGTTCATTGGCTCGGGTGCTCCGGTTGCCATCGCTATCGAAAAAACACATTACCAATGGTTAAGCAAGGCTATTGTGCTGGCTATATTAATAGGTTATACCTCGGTTATATTGGTTGATTTACTGGGCCAGTCAAGGGTATTCTTCTCCATGTCGAAAGATGGATTGCTGCCCAAAGTATTCTCTGATGTGCACCCTAAATTCCGCACGCCATGGAAATCAAACATTGTGCTGTGCGGCTTTATCGCGTTATTCGCTGCTTTTGTACCCATCCGCGTGGTGGGCGAAATGACGAGTATTGGTACTCTGCTGGCCTTTGTGATGGTTTGCGCGGGAGTACTTATATTACGTAAACAGCAGCCCAATGTGCACCGGCCGTTTAAAACACCGTTTGTACCTGTTGTGCCTATATTGGGCATATTGGTTTGCTTTGCCATGATGACATTTTTGCCCGGCGATACCTGGCTGCGATTATTAATTTGGTTGGCAATTGGTTTAGTTATATATTTCACCTACGGTAAAAAGAACAGTGTAATACGAAAAAGGCTTGCGGCTAAGCAGGAATAGTTTTCATGAATGAGGATATACTAAAATTAAAGATTGAACGGATAAAATGGGAAACGCCGGATACCGCTTCCTTTTATTTAAGCAACACAACAGGCAAGCCTATACATTATAAAGCCGGGCAATTCATTACCCTGATATTCAATCACCATAACGAGGAGATCCGCAGGTCATATTCCCTGAGCTCCTCACCAGATGAGGATCTTTTATCCATCACCGTAAAGCGGATAACCAATGGAGAGATCTCCCGCTTTATGCTTGCTAAGGAACATCCGGGTGATATATTAACGGCACTCACCCCTGCCGGCCGGTTTACTATAACCAACTTTGAGCCGGAAAAAGATATACTCCTGTTTGCAGGTGGCAGCGGCATTACACCCATATTTTCGCAGCTTAAATATATACTGAACCGCCCGGGTAAAAGTCGGATTACGCTTATTTACAGTAACCAGGATGCAAAGTCTATATTATTTAAGGATGAACTGATTGAACTGGCCGCCAAATACCCGGATAGGTTTACCATTATTAACCTGCTCAGCAGCGAGGCCAACCGACTGAATACCGACAGGGTTGAAAAGCTTACCCGCCAAATTGTACAGCATGAGCTGGGCAAGGCTGAATTTTATCTTTGCGGCCCATTCCCTTATATGCGGATGATCAGGTTCGCGCTGGTGTATATGGGTATAAACCCTAACCAGATACGCCGGGAAAACTTTGTATTGGAAACCGTATCTGTTACCAGTTCGATCATCAATTTTCCGCCTCGCAACATCAGGATCAAATTTAAAAACGAGGTGCATGACCTGGCCGTTGGCGAAAATCAATCCATATTACAGGCTGCCCTGCAAAACAACGTAGCGCTGCCTTATAGCTGCCGCAATGGAGTATGCTCTACCTGTACAGCCAAATGCGCGAGTGGTAAAATTGAAATGGTAAAAAATGATGTGCTTACCGATGCCGACATAGCCGAAGGCTGGATACTGACCTGCACCGGTCATCCCATAAGTGATGATGTGGTAATAGCGTTCGGGGAGTAAATAAAAATGCGTCATTGCGAGGCACGAAGCAATCCCCGATAAGCAAGTCCGCTCTGTATAGCATAGAGATTGCTTCGTACCTCGCAATTGTAAGGGTTTAGTAATTCGATGACAAGGTAGCAGGTTTATTTTGTGTTGTTTAAGGTGATCATATCAATAGGTCTTTTTCCACCAATACCTTGGTGAGGTCTTTCCCAGTTATAGTAGACCAGGTATTGCAGGAGTTCGTCTTCAAGTTCTTCGAGGCTGTCGAAATCAGTGTCCTCGATCAGGTCTTCCTTAAGCGTACGCCAGAAGCGCTCTACTTTACCGTTTGTCTGCGGTCGATAAGGCTGAATATACCTGCGTTTGATACCCGTTTCCATCAGCATCCGCTCAAAAGGGTGGTTACGTTTGTTCTGGCTAACAGCCGGGCCAAACTCCGGGCCGTTATCGGCAATGATCTCTTCGAACTGGATGCCGAACTTCTCTTTGATCATTCGCATACAGCGCAGGGCTGCAAACATGGTAGTTAAGGCGGTAATATCTTCCATAACCTCTGCAAAGGCTACCCGGGAATAATCATCAATGACACAAAGTAGGTAAAGCTTACGATGCTGACCGCGAATGATGGTTTGGCTTAAGTGATGACAATCGATATGACCTAACTGTCCCATGCGTTCTTTAATAATCTTGCGTTTAACTTCCTTATCTGCCGGCTTTAAACGGTTTTTGCCGTAACGCTTCAGGATGTTATAAACTCCCGAAGGCGATGGCTTAAAGTTATCTGATTTCTGCTTAAGCTCSTGAGCTATTTCAAACTTATTGTTGCCCCGCGAGCGCATTTCAAGTACCAAAGCTTCATCCCCAAGCGACGGCCTGCGCGTCCTGTATTTCGGGCCTCGTCTGCCTGGCAACAGGTCTTCTTCGTTACCGGATTGTTTATACCGGTTGTAATACTTCAGGAAGCTTCGGCGGTCGGTGTGATGAAACTCATAGAACTCTTTGGCCAGTTTAAAGCTTGGATGAAGCCCTTGCTTGACCTGCTCATAATCCTTTATTAGAAAACGATAGGTCTGCAAGTAATTCCGTTTCAGGGTGAGGTCGTTCGTGTTGATGCGCATAGCTCTTAATTTAGCTATTCTTGTCCTCGAATTATCTGACCTTTACA
>NZ_JBFUJG010000113.1:0-17160 GCF_056401495.1 Mucilaginibacter sp. P4_E8 | reverse complement strand
CCTTAAATGGTCTATTAACCCCTCATGACTATTTATTATTTACGATATGTTTGATTTACAATTATTACCTAATAGTCAACACGAAAGCCAGTCTTTTTACTTTGGTTACATTTTTTTACTAATTATTTCTTTACGAAATAATTGAGTTTGGTTTTGCGTTTTGACAAATTTTTTGTGCTGAAACCAATTAACCAATTTATATTTTAACCAAAAATCTAAAAAAATGAAGTCAAAAATTCTAATTTTTCTAAGTTGTTTATCTCTGATTTTTATAGTTGGGTGTAAAAAGTCGACTTCGCTTATAACAGCGAATAGTTCGTCTGCACCCACCTCCAAACTGGCAGTAAACGCAGTTTCAGCGTTTATTCATCCGGGCATGTTGCACAGCCAGGCAGATTTTATCAGAATGCAAACTATGGTTAGCGCAGGTGCGGATCCCTGGCTTTCAGGATGGAACAAACTGACAGCAAACTCGCACTCGTCATCAAGCTATACCATGAAAGGGCCTGTTGATACAGTTTACAGAGGTTCGGGCTCCCCTGAGAATTATTCAAAACTGTATAATGACATTGCCGCCGCTTATCAAAATGCTTTGCGTTGGAAAATAAATGGGGATGTAGCCTGTGGAAATAAGGCAGTGGCTATCATGAACGCATGGTCATCTACTTTGACAGCTATCGGAGGATCTGCAGACAGATGGCTGGCTGCCGGTATATATGGTTATGAGTTTGCCAATGCAGCCGAGATCATGCGCGACTATAATGGCTGGTCAGCAACAGACTTTACCCGGTTTAAAAATATGATGCTCAACGTATTTTATCCGATGAATCATGATTTTTTGGTAAACCATAATGGAGCCTGTATAACTAATTATTGGGCAAACTGGGATTTGTGTAGTATGGCATCTATCCTGTCGATAGGTATATTGTGTGATGACACCAATAAGTTTAACGAAGCGATAACCTATTTCAAAACCGGTGCCGGCAATGGGTCAATTGATCATGCGGTGCCATTTTTATATAATTCCGGTCAATTAGGCCAGGGACAGGAATCTGGCCGGGATCAGGGACATCAATGTTTGGATATTTCTTTGTTGGGTGCTTTTTGCCAAATGGCTTACAACCAGGGCCAGGATCTGTTTGCCTATGAAAATAATAAAGCATTGGCAGTTTGCGAATATACCGCCAGTTATAATCTTGGAAACACGGTGCCTTTCACTACCTACAATTGGGCCAACGGGCAAAATTGCACAGCACAAACACAAACGGTAATTGCGGAAGGTGGTAGAGGAGACATTCGTCCGAGCTGGGAGCTGATCTATAATTATCAGAAATCACATGGCATTACCGGAGCAACCTACAGCGGCCAGTATGCCACTAATGTAAGGCCTGAAGGTGGTGGTGGCGATTATGGACCCAATAGTGGTGGGTATGATCAGTTAGGATTTGGTACATTAACCCATTCTGTAGGGGCACAGCCCATAGCCAATGGCACTTATAAATTGATCAACCGCGCCAGTGGAAAATACCTGGATAATTTGGGTGCAACTACTAATGGTGCAAATGTGGGTCAATGGGCTTCGAGTGGCAGCAATAATCAGAAATGGGTATTAACCTATAGCGGTGGTTACTACAAACTGGCTTGTGTAACCGGTAACAAATGCTTGGATAGTTATGACCATACTGCCGATGGATCAACAGTTGCACAGTGGGCAAACGGTGGTAGCACCAATCAGCAATGGACAATCATACCTGTAGGTTCTTATTACAAAATTGTTAACCGCACCAACGGTAAATGCCTGGATTCAGGAGGCGGAACTACGGACGGAGCTATCATGCAATTTTGGCCAAGTGGTAGTAGTAACAACCAGCAATGGACCGTTGCGCCATGATATACTTGTTGCAGTAAAAAAGAACGGAAAACCTATATTTAATTAAACAAAAATGGCGTGAGTGTATAGCTCATGCCGTTTTTGTTTAAACCATCCCCCTTATTTGACCCATTAAACCCCCTTGTGAGTCTTTGTTTTGCTCTACTTTCGAAACACGATTATAAACGATTTTTCCGGATATGCTTTGCACATATCATTAAATCAATTTAGTAATTATTAATCTACCCCTTGTATAAGGCAAACGGCTTTATATATGATTAATGAATAGATTACTGTGAGGTATGTGGTAAGGTAAGTAGAAATAATAGCAAAATTATGAATGGTAATTACTTGAAAATTTGTTCTGATGTAGTAAGGTCCAATATGGTGTTAATCACCTTGTTTTTCTTATTTGCAGCATTTCAGGCGGATGCTCAAATCAATTTGCGGGTATTACCCAATATAAATTATTGTGCAGCACAGGCTCAAAAAACATTAAACACTATTCCCGCAGGTGGTAATAACCTGCCCCGTAATATAGATAACGGTAAAACAGACTGGCGTTATGTAAACTATCAGGATTGGTGCAGTGGTTTCTGGCCCGGAATATTATGGTATTTATATGAAGGGACCCATGGTCAAAAATGGAAAACAGCTGCAGATAAATTCACTCGGGAGTTAAAGCCTGTTTCTGAACATAGCGGTTTTGATCATGATCTGGGTTTTATGGTATTTAACAGTTTTGGCAACGGATATCGGCTAACCGGAGATCCGGAATATAAACAGGTTATATTAAGATCGGCAGATTCACTGGCTACACTATTTAACCCCAAGGTAGGCACTATTTTATCATGGCCGAGAATGGTAAAAAAAATGAACTGGCCACACAATACTATTATTGACAATATGATTAACCTGGAACTGTTATTCTGGGCTTCAAAAAATGGTGGCAGCAGGAATTTATATGACATTGCGGTTAAACATGCCGAAACTACGATGCATAATCATTTCAGACCCAATTATACTTCTTATCATGTGGTGGTATACGATACGGTTACCGGGAAAAAGATAAAAGGAATAACCCATCAGGGTTATGCGAATAACAGTATGTGGGCCAGGGGACAATCATGGGCTATATATGGCTTTACCATGTGCTACCGCGAAACCAGGAAAACGGAGTTTTTAGATTTTGCACAAAAAGTAGCAGATGTATATTTAAGCCGTTTACCGGCTGACCTCATACCTTATTGGGATTTTGATGATCCGGCTATACCCAATACCCCTAAGGATGCTTCGGCTGCATGTATAACCGCTTCGGCATTATTGGAGTTATCAACCTTTGTAAAGGATAGAGCCAAAGCCAGTATTTATCGCCATAAAGCCGAAGCTATGTTGCAAACGCTTTCTTCATCAGCTTACCAGAGCCGTGGTGTAAATAATGCCTTTTTACTGCATTCAACCGGACACCATCCTGCAGAGACGGAGATTGATGCATCGATCATTTATGCCGACTATTATTATCTGGAGGCCCTGCTGCGGCTGGAAAAATTACAACATATCAAAGCTTATCACCTTTATAAATCACGCTAAATGAGATATTTTCTATTGGTTATGGTTTCATTTATCACCTTAACCGCCAGGGGACAAAACACCATAACTAACACTCCTGTTAATCTACAATCACCGGATCAAAACCTGACGTTAAAATTTAATCAAAAATCATTTATTGGTAACAAACGAATGATGTATTATGAAGTGAGTTATAAAAGTAAGGAGGTAATAAAAGAATCGGCATTGAATATACAAATGGATAACCAGCTCTCAGAAAAGGCAATGGCCTTAAAAATAGATCAGCATAAAGACTGGTGCGAAAACCTGGAAATAAAGGAGATCAAAACAGTAACCCATGATAACACCTGGAAACCGGTAAACGGCGAAAGTAGTCAGATAAGGGATCATTACAACGAAGTAGATATTACACTGGTAAAAGACGATAACCCGATATACGTAGTGCAGGTGCAGTTTCGGGTTTATAACGAAGGTGTGGCTATACGCTATTTCTTCCCTGAGAATGTAAAGGGAACTTATTATAATGTAACGGCAGAAAATACAGAATTTAGCTTCCCCTCCGGCACACAAGCCTGGTTTGCCAATTGGGCACAGGCGCCTTATTATAAACTGCCATTATTAAACTGGCCCGGAGAAAGTGAGCGCCCGTTAACTCTTGAACTGCCAAATGGCTTATTCGCAACACTTGCCGAGGCGCAAATGGTAGATTATGCACGTACCAAATTTAAGTTAAGCACCAATAAGCCCAATACCATTATTACATCAATGTTTGGCGAGGCCCAGTTGATATCGCCGGTGTATACTCCCTGGCGGGTAATTATGGTGGCAGAAAAACCGGGCGATTTAATTGAACATGACTATTTGATACTTAATCTGAATGAACAAAGCAGAATAACCGGCAATACCGATTGGATAAAATCAGGTAAAATTATGCGGGTGATGACACAAACCACCGCCGATGCGAAAGCCTATATTGATTTTGCTGCCCAACAGAACCTGCAGTACATATTATTTGACTGGAAATGGTATGGGCCGGCCTTTAGCTTTGATTCCGATGCAGCAAAGGTTGCCATACCCGATTTCGATTTACCGGGAATTATTCACTATGGTAAAGACAAAGGAATAGGGGTTTGGCTTTACGTTAACCAACAGGCACTGTTGGCACAAAGTGACAGCCTGTTTGCAGTATATAGTAAATGGGGGGTAAAAGGCGTCAAATTTGGTTTTGTGCAGGTGGGATCACATCGCTGGACCACCTGGGTAGAGAAGGCTATACAGCAGGCGGCAGCCAGCCAGATGATGGTTAATATTCATGATGACTGGCGCCTTACCGGCGAACAGCGCACATGGCCAAATCTGATGACAGCCGAAGGTATAAGGGGTAACGAAGAAATGCCGGATGCCACCCACAATACTATTTTGCCCTTTACCCGGTACATAGCAGGTCCGGCTGATTATACGATCTGTTATTTTGATAAGCGGATAAAAACTACTCATGCCCACCAGCTGGCATTGGCTGCCATTTACTATAGCCCAATTCAAACTTTATTTTGGTACGATAATCCATCGCAATACCACCAGGAACCTGAACTGGAATTCTGGAGCAAAATTCCTACCACCTGGGATGAAACAAGGGTGATACAAGGTGTGCCTGGTCAATTTATTACTACCGCCCGGCGCAAAGGAACAAAGTGGTTTGTGGGAACCATCACTAATAATGAGGCCCGCAGATTACAACTACCGTTAAATTTTTTATCAAAAGGGAAGAAATATATGGCTACTATTTATTCAGATGATCAACGGATAAAGACAGCTACACATGTGAAAATAACCCATCAAAAAGTAGATGCTTCAACGATTTTGGATATTAATTTAAAGGCTTCAGGGGGGCAGGCGATTTATATTACAGATGAAACGCAGGACAGATAACGTAAATAACATAACATAAATGCAAATTGATAAATTGTCTGGTTCATTTATTTTAACGGCCGACATTGGCGGAACGCATATTACAGCAGCTATATACGATCTGGGAAAAAACAGCATTATTAAAGAAAGTATTTCCCGTGTTGCGTTCAGTAGTAAGGGAAGTGCCCAAAATATATTGAACTCCTGGGCCGGAGCCCTGTCTCAAACGCTGGGAAAAACCGGGATAGCCATTTCGGGAGTTGGCATAGCCATGCCCGGACCTTTTGACTATGAAACGGGTATTTCCTATATAACCGGGCTTAGTAAATATGAGTCGATCTATGGCATGAACATCAAACAACATCTGGCCGAAATACTGCAGCTGCCTTCTGAAATTTTCAAATTCAGGAATGACGCGGAAGCCGCAATTGCGGGAGAGGTAACTGCGGGTGCCGGCAAAGGATTGAATAGTATTATTGGAATTACGTTGGGCACCGGATTTGGATCGGCCTGGAGTTTAGATGGTATTACGAAGGACTTAAATTTAGGCAATGAACCATATAAAGATAGCATTGCCGATGATCATTTATCTACCCGATGGTTTCTAAAACGTTATCATGAATTAACGGGTCTTTCCATTACAGGTGTCAGGGAGTTGGCTTTATTGGCTAAGCATAGTCCAATAGCCAGAGATATATTTAATGAGTTTGCTGTAAATATGAGCGACTTTTTACTGGAACCTGTTCTGCATTTCAAGCCCGAAACTTTGATTGTTTGCGGAAATATAGCCAAAGCATCGGCATTTTTTATGCCTGTGGTGGCCAGCCGATTAAATATGACTACGGTGAAGATTGGGCAATTAGGTGAATATGCAGCTCTTATAGGGGTTGTCAACCTGATTTAGACCAAATGATATCACCCAGCTGCTTATTCAGATCATCTTAACCCTCAGTATAATGATGAAGAGAAAAATCACCATCAATGACATTGCCAGAGAACTGAATATCTCTAAAACCTCAGTATCATTTGTTATTAATGGTAAGGCGCGTGAAAAAAACATCAGTACGGGATTAGAGAAAAAGGTATTAGCCTACATTGATGAGATTGGCTATCGTCCCAACCATTTTGCCCAGGGCTTACGTACCGGTAAAACAAAAATGATCGGTATGCTGGTCGAAGATATATCGGATCCCTTTTTTTCTGCTATCGCCCGCATGATGGAAGAAATTGCTTATAAAAAAGGATACAAGATCCTTTACAGCAGCACCGAAAATGATACGCAAAAAGCAAAGGATTTGATTGAGATGTATCGTATCAGGCATGTAGACGGTTATATTATTGCTCCTCCGCCCGGTATTGAATCGGAATTAAAAGAGTTGAGGGACGATGGTTTTTTTGTATTGCTATTTGACAGAACCCTGGCGGGACTGGAAATCAGCAATGTGGTAGTAGATAACCTGGAAAGCAGTTATAAAGCCGTTAAACATTTAATTGATAACGGCTACAATAATATAGCAATGATTACCTTATTGTCTGATCAAACACAGATGCTTGACAGAAAATCTGGTTATATGAAAGCTTTAGATGAAACTAAAAAGCCATACTTACTGAAAAAAATAGCCTATCATGATAAAAGGGAAAACTGCATTCGGGAAATTCAGGATTTCCTGATCGCCAATCAGGAGATCGACGCGCTGTTTTTTGCCACCAATTACCTTGCCGAAAGCGGGTTGGAAACATTAAAGCTTTTAAAGCGCCGTGTTCCTGAAGATATAGGAATAGTAGTGTTTGATGATCATTATCTTTTTAAACTATTTACGCCATCCATTACTGCCATAGCCCAGCCGATCAAGGAGATATCAGAACAGGTAATTCATTTGATGTTGAAAAGTATTTCTGGCCCTAAGATCAAAAAAACGGTTAAAACGGTGGTTATTCCCACATCACTCATTGTCAGGGATTCTTCTTTACCTCAAACAAAAACAAACAACGATTCCTGGGTTAAAAGACTGGTCAAAAATAAGTTCTGAGCAAACAAAATATTAAAAAATTAGACCCTCTTTTTTCCTTATAAAAGGCCCTTCAAATTGATTTTTTCTAAGAAGCAGGGACAAATATCGCTTATCTGGTCATTTGATGAAAAAGAGGGTGTTTTTATTGATTTACCCCCCGCTGTTTGACCCCGTACACCCCTTTTTATTTTTTTTCTACACTATACATTAGCAGCCAATTATAAACAACTATTGATATTAACGCCTTGCGTATTTGTCAATAAATCAATTTAGTAACCTATTCTTAATTTAAACCAATTTATGATGGAAAATTTTACTTTGCTATCAAGGTACAAAGCTGCAACAATTACGCTTTTTCTTTCCTTGTTATTTTGTTTGAACTCCATGGCGCAGGACGGGACTGTGACAGGAAAATTGATCGACGCCAAAACCCGCGAAACGATTATAGGAGCAACTATAAAAATTAAGGGAACCCAAACGGGAACTGTAACTGATGTAACGGGTGCGTTTAAGCTTAACGCTGCGTCCGGAGCAGTTTTGCAGATCAGTTATATCGGTTATCTGACAAAGGAAGTAGTGGCTGATCCGGGTAAACCAATGATTATTAGTTTAACAGCCAACAGTAGTGACTTAAGCGAAGTGGTAGTAGTGGGCTACGGTACGCAAAGAAAAGCCACCCTTACCGGGGCCGTGGCAACTGTTTCATCCAAAGTTTTTGAAGACAGGGGGCCGATCAATAATCCGCTGGCGTCCTTACAGGGGCAGATACCGGGTGTGATCGTAACCCGTAGCTCGGCCCAACCAGGAAGGGAAAACTGGAATTTCCAGATCAGGGGAGCAACATCCACCAATGGGCAGGACCCGCTGGTTATATTAGATGGAGTACCCTTATCAAGTAATTTCCAACCGGATCCTAATAATAGTTACACTACCAGTAATGCTGCATTAAATTCAATCAATCCGGATGATATAGAAAGCATTTCAGTTTTAAAAGATGCTGCAGCATCTATTTATGGCTCAAGAGCTGCATATGGTGTCGTGCTGATCACCACTAAAAAAGCAAAGAATGGTAAAATGATAGTTCAATATGATGGTTCTGTTTCCAGAAAGATTCTCGGCTTACAGCCAACGCTCATCAACGATAAACAATGGGGTGAGGGATTAATGCAGGCATTAACGAACGATAATYATGGCATAGCACCAACCGGTTACCTATGGTACCAGTTAGCAGCCCTGGCTACCAATCCACCTGCTTCCGGCTATATTGATATTACCAAACTACCTGGTTATGCTGGCTCTGCAAACGGTGTATTATACAATGGTGTACCGCTCCCATCTTTTGGAGATGTTAAGGATTTTACCTTTTTTGACACCAATCAGCAAAAGATCTTGTGGAAGAATGCGACTTCAACCCAGCAAAATCTAAGTTTTTCCGGCAGGACCGAAAAGGCGGGTTACCGGGTATCATTGGGTTATTTAAATGATGGGAGTCAGTTGCGGTGGGGAACCAACGGAAACCAGCGATACAATTTGCGGTTTAATAATGATTATACCTTTAGTGATAAAGTTAAACTGGAGACCAATATATCATTAGAAAGAAATAGCATACAGCAACCATCCCTGTACAGTTATAATGGGTATAGTTCCCTTAGTGAGTATGCCCAGCCCGGATTACCGGCCTTTACTTCACAAGGTCAGCCCTATGCATGGGGAACTGTTTTTAGTGCGGCTGCTGCAGACAGGGATGGCGGCTCCAATTTGGAGGTTAACACCAGGGCTCTTCTTAACAGTACACTTACCTACAATTTTGCCAAACACCTGACCTTTACCGGTGTAGCAGGTTATAATACCTGGTTCCAGGATAGCAGGATCCAACAAAAGCAGGTTCAATATTATAATTATGCCGGTAATATCCTGGTGCAAACTTTACCATCAGCTGGTGGAAATAATAATGTTAATAATACCTGGTATCAAAGGATGAATACCACAGAACCTTATTATAACCTGAATGGCAGGGTAGCCTATAATAATACCTTTAACAAGATACATGATGTAGGCTTGATGATAGGTGGCTCTTATGAAAAGGATGAATTTAATTCTTTTGTAACCAGGACATATAACCTAAGCAATGATGCTATTCCATCATTAGGGCTTGGTTTAAGTAATGGAACCGCGGGTTATGTAACCAATGGCGAAACCCAGAACCATTATGCATTAGGTTCATATTTTGGCAGGGCAACTTACTCCTACAAAGGTAAATACTTATTGGAGGCGATAGGACGATATGATGGGTCTTCTAAATTTATTGCAAACAGCAGATGGAAGTTTTTCGGCGGTGTACAAGGCGGCTGGCGGATCATTGAAGAGGGTTTTATGAAAAATCAGAAGGTGGTTGATGAGCTTAAACTGCGGGTTTCTTATGGAACAACAGGTAACCAGGGCGGGATAGGATTGTATGATTACATTCAGTCATTAGCTGTAAATTCAGGCGGTGCTCTGCTTGGATCGGGTACCGCAACTACGGTAACAACATCAGGAAACCTGGTTTCATTAAACAGAACCTGGGAAACCGTAAAAAAGAAAAATATAGGTCTCGATTTTGGTTTCCTAAATAATCACTTGACCGGCGGTTTCGATATCTATCGAAATGAAAATACCAATATGTTGCTGGGGCAAACCTATCCTGGTGTTTTAGGAGCCGGCGCTCCTGCTTCTAATATCGGCGATCTGAAATCGTGGGGCTATGAGGGCAGCCTGACCTGGAAATCAAAAATTGGCAGTGTTTCCTATAGCATAAGCGGAACGATAACGGATAATCAAAATAAACTGGTGCATTATGGCGGGGCCAATGTGCTGAGTGCCGGCTTTAACCCAACAGTAGAGGGATACCCACTGAACTCCTATTTTGGGTTGAAATATGATGGCCGCTTGCAAACTCAGGCACAGGTTGATGCTTATAATGCTAAATATGCGCCGGCGGGTAGTACCAATAATATAAGTTTACCTGTTCCAAGCCCTTTAGCCAACCCTGCTGGTCAGGTTTCCGGTCTTCGTCCGGGTGATAATACTTTCAAAGACGTAAATGGGGATGGTAAACTAAGTATAGGAACAAGCACCAGTGATCCTGGCGACCTGGTGTACCTGGGCAGCAACGACCCGAGGTATAGTTTTGGTTTTAACCTGGGGTTGCAATGGAAAGGATTTGACTTTTACACCATTTTTCAGGGAGTTGCTAAAAGAACGATCTTCAGATCAGGAAATATGCGGATTCCTTATAAGTCTATTTACCAGGGACAAAGTGATGAATATGTAGGTAATACCTGGTCACCAAGCACTCCAGATGCTTATTACCCTAATTTACATTCAGCGCAGAATAATGGTATCAATACCTATAATTTCCAGATCTCTTCCTGGTCTGTTGAAAATGGCGCCTACATACGTTTAAAAAACTTGGTGGTAGGATATACGCTACCTAAGCAATGGCTTGAAAAAAGCGGTGTGATCAGAGGACTTCGCATCTACTTTTCAGGAAGCGATTTATGGGAGCTAACAAAAATTCATGACGGGTGGGATCCCGAAGTAACAAGAACGGTTAGTGGTAATGAAAGATTTCCTTTCTATAGGTATGTAACCCTTGGAGCTAATGTTACTTTCTAATTTTAATAATTAACGAAAATGAAAAAGAATAGCAAAAAATATATATTGGTATTGATAGCAGCCCTATTTACCATAAGCCAGTATGGCTGTAATAAGACCCTGAACTTAAAGCCGGCTGACCAGATTAATGATCCGGCATTTTTTAAAACACCTGCTGATTTTAAAACCTTTGCCAATCAATACTATGGCTACCTGAAAAACTTTACAACATTGCTGGGGGTTACTGATGCCCCGCACTCGGATGGTCGCTCGGATTTAACGGGCGGTGGTGGGAGTTTCGGTGCGGGCACGAATAGCGTACCGGCTACGGAAGCGGGGCAGGGTAATGCCGGTAACTGGACAACAGATTATGCCCGGATCCGGGCAACCAATTATCTGCTCAGCAAAGCTACATCATATGCAGATCAGGCTGGTATTGCGCAATTTGTGGCCGAGGCAAAGTTTTTCAGGGCATACGTTTATTTTGATCTGTTGCAACAATATGGAGGAGTGCCTATTGTAACTACTTTACTTGACCCCACATCGCCAGAATTATATGGAGCAAGAGCAACCAGAGACGCGGTGGCTGATTTAATTATTAGTGATCTTCAGGCTGCTATACCCGCTTTGCCGACATCTATCGCTGCAAACTCTGCCGACTATGGCAGGGTTACACAGATGGCTGCGCAATCCTTTTTATCAAGGGTGTGCCTTTATGAAGGTACCTGGCAAAAATTCAGGAGCGGGGATGCCACAAGGTATAATGGACTACTCGACAAAGCCATCACCGCATCCAATGCTGTTATTGCCAGTAATCAATATGCACTGTTTGGCACACCTGCATCCAATGCTTTGGGCGGCAACAGTACCATCTTAGGCGATTCTGCTCAGAAGTACCTGTTTATTTTAGAGAACCCTAAATCAAACCCGGCTGGTGTTACAAAAGCTGCTAACCATGAGTATGTATTGGCGGTAAGATATGATGATGTTATAAAAGTAGCAGGTGTAAACATTAGTCGTTCCGCACGTAATGGTACCGGAGTAAACAGGAAATTTGCCAATATGTTTTTATGTACAGATGGCTTGCCTATAGAAAAGTCGCCATTATTCCAGGGGTATCAAACATATACTTCAGAGTATCAAAACCGGGATAGCCGGATGCGCTATACAATTAAAGTGCCCTATCAATACTACTGGTTTGGTTTGCTTAATGGCAGGGTTAACTGGACGAATGATGCTGCTGACCGGGCAACCGCAGAGCAGGTAGTAAGACCTGCCGGTTATGGGGGCCAAAAATGGATTTCGGAGCGCCCGGTAGCTGATAAATTTGAGTCGGAAGATTATCCGGTGATCAGATACGCGGAGGTATTATTGAATTATGCAGAGGCGGTTTATGAACGTAATGGAACCATCAGTGATGCCGATCTGAATAAATCATTGAACCTGGTTCGTTTGCGTGTCAATAACGCCATGCCTCCTTTAAGTAATAGCTTTGCCGGTATGAATGGCCTGGATATGAGAACCGAGATCAGACGGGAGCGTGCTATTGAGTTGTTTGATGAAGATTTCCGATTTGATGATATCAAGCGCTGGCATAGTGCCGCCATTGATCTGGTGAGCAATATAGGCGGTACAGCTTATGGCAATCTGGCTGAATTTGTAAGCCCCTGGCCTCTGGGTACTAAATATACAGGCACACAGGCACAGCTTGGGCCAGATCCTATAAACCCAGCACCTACTAATCCAAAAGATGCCAATGGCTGCCTGATCACCGATCAAACGGCAAGGCAGTTTAGTGAGAAGAATTACCTTTATCCTATACCGGCACAACAAATTTCTTTAAACCCAAAACTTGTCCAAAATCCCGGCTGGTAACAGCAGGCAAAGCTATAATGACTGCTTTTATGCAGTTATTATAGCTTTTAAAATGAAAATGTGGTAAAGCTTTTTAGATGACCGTTATTGATGCTCTTACCTAGTTTATTTATCTTTAAACCAACACAGCTGTAATTCAATAATTGTTCCTGTAATTTAGCTGAAATGTTAAAATTATTCACGGATATTTGTGTTAACCAATTAAGTGTACAAAGAACAATCATTTTGCAGAAAAATGAAATATAACAAGCTTTTAATCCTGTTTTCTTTTATTTTATGCAACGTGATGGTAGCGGAGTGTCAGCCATTGTCGTACATCGGTATTGACCAGGGTTTATCTAATAATTCCGTTAGGTGTATTTACCAGGATCACAAAGGTTTTTTATGGTTCGGAACATATGATGGCCTTAACAGATACGATGGTTACAGCTTTAAGATTTTCCGGAACAAATTCAAAGATCCCGGTTCGCTGATCAATAATTACATATTTTCAATAACCGAGGATGAGCAATCCAATATGTGGATAGGTACTCATGGAGGAGTATGTATATACAATAATCTTTCGGGCAAATTTTCAACGGTTAATTACATATCCCGGCAAGGGGGGCAGAGCAAGGAAATAACGGTTGGGGTGCGGGTTATCAAGTCAGATCAAAAAGGCAACATGCTGTTGGGGACATTGGGTAAAGGCTTACTTTTTAAGGACAAATCGGCGCAAGCGGCTGTAGAGATACCTATCAGTAATGACAAGACCCAGCTATGGGATTATGATGTTCAGGCTATTAAACCGGACAATAGGGGACGGATCTGGGTATTTATACCGCAAGTTGGGCTTTGTATGCTAAGTAGTGATAGCCGTAAATTAAGTATTGTTAGTTCCGCAGTCAGAAATGCCTATTGTATTGAACCCGATCAGGACGGTGATATCTGGATAGGAACGGGCGAGGGCTTGTTTTTTTATCAGGATAAAACAAGGGTAATGACCCAGGTGCTTGATCAGGGTAAAGGAAAATTGATCTTTAGTAAAGTATCAGACATGGTACTGGATAAGCATGGACAGTTGTGGATGACCATCAATGGGGGAGGGATAAATATTTATAACACGCTGACGCAGAAGGTCAGTTACTTAAGGACCGACAATGGGATCAGCCCGCTTTCAAACGATGCTGCCTATACCATATATCAGGATAAAGACAACAGGTTTTGGATCGGTATTCTTAATGGCGGTGTTAATGTAATTGACCCACAAAAGGGACGGTTTAAAACACTTAGCCATGACCCTGCAGATCAACGCTCCTTACCTAAAAGAGCAATGTATGCGCTTTACGAGGATATTAATAACGATCTGTGGATAGGTACAGAGGGTGCAGGTATCGCAGTATGGAACCGAAAAACGAATGTTTATAGCCAACTTAAAAATGAAACGGAAAACACAAATTCGCTTAGCGACAATTTTGTAACCAATATCATCAGGGATGACGAGAAAAATATCTGGGCAGGTACTTTTTTTAATGGGGTGAATAGGTATAACAGATCAACACATACTTTTGAGCGTTATAAATGCATAAACCCTTTATCCAATACTGAAAACAAGGTCGTATCAACCATGTGTGAGGATCCGGACAAACATATTTGGGTTGGAACATTAAAAGGGGATGGAATTAATGGTGCCCTATATACCTTCGACAAAAAAGACAACCGTTTTGTTGCGTTTGACACCAGTCTTTCAGATCTGTGGAGTCTTACCCCTGACAATGAAGGAAGGCTATGGGCAGGAACGCTTACTCAATTAGTTCAAATAGACCGGAAAAATAAAAGACATCGGTTTTTTGAACTGGGATATTATTTACGCAACATTTATGAAGATCGTAAACATAATTTCTGGATAGGGACAGAGGGTGGGGGACTGGTGCTGTTTGACCGTGCCAAATCTGCAATTGCTGCCCGTTATACTACCGAAGATGGATTATGTAATAACTCTGTATTGAATATATTGGAAGATAAGGAGGGCGATTTGTGGTTAAGCACATTTAATGGCTTGTCTAAGTTTAACCCGCGTACCAAAACCTTTAAGAACTATTACAAAAGCGATGGGTTGCAAAGTAACCAGTTTCATTACAATTCCAAGGCTGTTTTGCACACTGGCGAACTGGTATTTGGTGGCATAGAGGGTATTAATATTTTCAACCCTGAAAAGGTTACTGACATTAACACCACGCCTAAACTGGTATTGTCAGGAATAACTGTCAATAACCTGGCGTTAGAGAAAAATGCAGATTGGGTCCGGAATATTTCTGCTGATGTCATAAAAAAAATAGAAGTGCCTTATGATAAAGCTGTCTTCGCTTTTGATTTTACAGCATTAGAATATACTGCGCCCGATAAAATTAAATATGCTTACTATATGGAAGGCTGGGATCATGGCTGGACTTATTCTGAGCATATACGCTCTGCCAATTATACCCACCTTGACGAAGGAAACTACACATTCAGGGTAAAGTGTACTAATGCCGAAGGTCGATGGATGTCGGAGCAAATTTCGTTGAGTATACATGTTCTGCCGCCCTGGTACAGGGCCTGGTGGGCCTATGGCTTGTACTTAATGGGTATTATAGGGGCAATTTATGGGTATCTTTTTTATCAAAAAAAACAAACCCAATTGCAATATGAAGTGAAGTTTGTCAAGGAATTGAATGAAAAGAAAATTGCGTTTTTTACTAATATATCGCATGAACTGAGAACCCCACTTACACTTATTGTTAACCCAATCAAAGATCTGTTACACAGTAACGGAACCAACATTGATTTAATAGATATTAGTGCGGTATATCGCAATTCACGCCGTTTGCTGAGTTTGGTGGATCAGTTGTTACTCTTCAGGAGTTCTGAAAAAGAGGTAGCTGATCTGAATCCTGCTGTGCTCAATTTGAAAGATGTTTGTTATGAAGTTTTTCTTTGTTTTAACAATCAGGTAAAAGCAAAAAAAATTGATTATCAATTCCTTTGCCATGACAACAATATTAAGGTTTATGCAGATAGGGAAAAACTCGAGATCGTGTTGTTTAATCTCTTATCGAACGCTATAAAATATACACCTGAATGTGGCTCTATCAGTATTCGGGTAGACAAGGGTGATGAATTTATTGAAATATTGGTAAAGGATACCGGTTATGGTATTGCTGAAGAAACGGGTGAAAAATTATTCGAAAAGTTTTACCGGCTAAATCAGGGCGCGGATAAGATAAAAGAAAGCGGATTTGGGATCGGCCTTTTTCTGGCAAAAACATATTTAGAACTGCATCATGGTAAACTATCCTACACCAGTGTGTTAGGAAAGGGTACTACATTCAAAATATGCTTACCTAAAATAAGTGAACATTTGTTTAATGATACGCAGAAAGAACAGGAGGGTCAAAGTAAAATTACCTATCCACTGATACAGGAATTGATTACAGAGCCGGTTGAAATAGGCGATAGTTATTTGATGAGGTCTACCGCACATATTGACGAAATTATGAATGATGTAGTCAACAAAAAACCTGTCATCTTGTTGATTGATGATGATACAGAAGTAAGGCGTTATATCAGACAGTTATTGCAGGATGAATTTATTATTCATGAGGCCGGGAATACAGAAGCGGGTTTTAAAAACGTGTTGGATTGTGAACCGGATATTATAGTTTGTGATGTAATCATGAATGGGGTGAATGGTGTGGAGTTTTGCTCAAAGATGAAGGAATCCCCTTCATTTAGCCATATCCCTATTATATTATTAACCGGGAGTTCATCACCTGAAATCAAACTCAAAGGTATAGAATGCGGGGCCGATGATTATATCACTAAACCTTTTGAAAGTGACCTGCTGATTGCACGTATAAAAAGCATGTTGAAAGGCCGGAGTACGCTTAAAAATTATTTCTTTAACGAAATCACGCTTAAGAATAACAGCTTGAAGATCCCTGCCGAATACAGCGAGTTTCTCGCTAAATGCATCCGGATTATTGAAAGCCATTTAGAAGATGAGAGCTTTTCTTTAAAAATATTTACTGATGAAATTGGCATGAGCAGATCTAAACTATTCAGGAAGATCAAATCTATCTCTGGCTTGTCCAGTACAGAATTCATCAGGTATATCAGGTTGAGAAAGGGTGCTGAATTAATGATCCAGACCGATTTGCAAATAAAAGAGATCGCGTTCAGGATTGGATTTCAGGATATCAAATATTTTAGGGAGCAGTTTAACAGGTTATTTGAAATGAACCCATCGGATTTTATACGCAAGTACAGGAA